>SFCY01000005.1 GCA_004558865.1 Bacteroidales bacterium | reverse complement strand
GCTCTAATATACACAGAATTAATGAAGTAACAAATAACAGACAACAGCTAGTGGTGGAAGGCTTTAGCTTTTACGCCGTAGCGGAAATTAGTACAACAACTTGTTATCGCCAAAGGGCGATATGGCCGCAGAATAGTTACGCCTCCACGTAAACAATAATAAATATGTTTAAAAAAGCGAAACAGAATTGTGGCGTCATCTAAATATTTTGCTATCTTTGCTATTGTCTGACAGCTTTGTCAGACAACAATGTAGAAGTGGAGATATATGAAAGAAATCAACATAGGATTTGACATTGGCTCCACCACAGCCAAAGTGGTGGCAATGGATGCCGTGACCGGCAAACTGGTGTTTGATGTCTATCAGCGTCATCAAGCCAAAGTGAAGGAATGTCTGGCCGACATCCTCCGCCAGCTGGGCGAAAGGGTGGGGGAGGCCAAGCTTTCGGTCTGCGTCACGGGTTCGGTGGGCATGGGGTTCGCCGAGCGCTATGGTCTGCCTTTCGTGCAGGAAGTGGTGGCCGCGACTGAGTATCTGAAGAAGTATTATCCCCAAACCCATACCCTCATCGACATTGGCGGCGAGGATGCCAAGATGATTTTCCTCAAGGACGGCCGCCCCACCGACTTGAGGATGAACGGCAACTGCGCGGGCGGCACGGGGGCCTTCATCGACCAGATGGCCGTGCTGCTCGACACCACGCCCGAGGAGATGGGTCGCATGGCGGAAAAGGCCACCCAGCTCTATCCCATTGCCTCGCGCTGCGGCGTGTTCTGCAAGACCGACATACAGAACCTCATGGCCCGCAATGCAGACAAGAACGACATCGCCCGAAGCATCTTCCACGCCGTGTCGGTGCAGACGGTGGTCACGTTGGCCCACGGCCATGACATCGAGCCGCCCGTGCTGCTGTGTGGCGGCCCGCTCACCTTCATCCCCGCTTTGCGCCAAACCTTTGCCGACTACCTGCAGCTGGGGGCCGACGACTTCATCGTGCCGGCCAAGAGCCATCTCATTCCCGCTTGGGGAGCCGCGCTGGCCCCGAACCGCGAGGACTACTCCCTCAGCTCCCTCTGCCTGCTGCTAAGTGGAGAGCCGCAGCATCGGGAGCAATTCGAGGATGCCCAGCTGCAGCCTCTCTTCAATTCGGCCGAAGAGTATGGGCAGTGGAAGACCCGCAAGCACAGCCACGCCATGCCCACCGCAGGGCTCCAACAGGGGCGGATGCGGGTGGTGATGGGCATCGACAGCGGTTCGACCACCACAAAGATAGTGGCGCTCAACACTGAGGGACAGATGGTGTTCCACTATTATCACGACAACGAGGGCAATCCCGTTGGGGCCGTGGCCGAGGGGCTGCGGCAGTTGCAGGCCCGCTGCAGGGAGGCCGGCTGCGAACTGGAGGTGGTGGGGTCGTGCTCCACCGGCTACGGCGAGGACCTCATCAAGGCTGCTTTCCGCATGGGCGCGGGCATCATCGAGACCATGGCCCACTACATGGCCGCGCGCCACATCGCCAGCGACGTGTCGTTCATACTCGACATCGGCGGACAGGACATGAAGGCCATCTTCACCGACGGGGGAGTCATCAACAGGATAGAGGTGAACGAGGCCTGCTCGTCGGGCTGCGGCTCGTTCATCAGCACTTTCGCCCGCTCGCTCAACACCTCGGTGGACGACTTTGCCCAGGCCGCATGCCGCTCCCGCCACCCCAGCGACCTTGGTACCCGCTGCACCGTGTTTATGAACTCGAAGGTGAAGCAGGTGCTGCGCGAGGGTGCGCAGATGGACGACATAGCCGCCGGACTGGCCTACTCGGTGGTGAAGAACTGCCTCTACAAGGTGCTGCGGCTGAAGAGCGTCGAAGAGTTGGGCGGAAAGATTGTGGTGCAGGGAGGAACCATGCGCAACGACTCCATCGTGCGCGCGCTGGAACTGCTCACCGGCACCACGGTCTTCCGCAGCGACTGTCCCGAACTGATGGGGGCCATAGGCTGCGCGCTCTACGCCCTGAGCATGGACTCCCACCAGCCCCTCAGCCTCGATGCGATGATAGGCAACGCCAGCTACTCCTCGCGCCAGCTCCACTGCCACGGCTGCGTCAACCAGTGCGCCGTGACCCGCTACCGCTTCGCCAACGACAGCGTGTTCTTCTCGGGCAACCGCTGTGAGAAGGTGTTCAACAACAAGGGGGCTGAAGCCGAGCGCGGCATGAACGTGTATGAGCGCAAGACGGCGCTGCTCTTTGACCGCTGCCCGACGGAAGAGAAGACTCCCGGCCGATTGGCCATAGGCATTCCGCGCTGTCTGAACATGTATGAGGACTTTCCCTTCTGGCATACGCTGTTCTCCGAGTGCGGAGTGCAGGTGGTGCTATCGGAGGTGTCCAATTTCACCCACTACGAGCAGTGTGCCGGCAAAGTGATGTCGGACAACATCTGCTTCCCCGCCAAGCTTGTGCACAGCCACATCGACGACCTTGTGCGCAAGGGCGTGGACCGAATCTTCATGCCCTTCACGGTGTTTGAGCATCGCGACGGCGATGCCCAGAACACCTACGACT
Source organism: Bacteroidales bacterium (assembly GCA_004558865.1). Taxonomy (GTDB): domain Bacteria; phylum Bacteroidota; class Bacteroidia; order Bacteroidales; family Bacteroidaceae; genus Prevotella. Next base: position 31,066 of record SFCY01000005.1, on the reverse strand, counting down.
GTCCCATCGTGACGGGCTATTCGCAGGTGGTGCGCAGCGTGCAGGGCGGCGGGGTGCCCATCGACTCGCCCTCCATCAGCATGAAGGACGAGAAGTCGCTCCTGGCGCAGTGCAGGGAATACCTGAGGTCGGTCGGCGTGGAACCCAAACGTGTGGCCCCAGCCTTTGCCAAGGCCCGCGAGGCGCAGCGGCAGTGGGAGCGCGACATCCGCAAGGCCAACGAGGAAATCCTGGCCGAGGCACGCGCCAAGCGCAAGACCGTCATCCTCTTGGCCGGCCGACCCTACCATGCCGACCCGCTCATCCAGCACAAGGTGTCGGAGATGATAGCCGCCTTGGGAGCCTACGTGGTCAGCGACGACATCGTGCGTGGCAGCGACATCCCGCTTGAGGGCGTCAACCATCTCTCGCAGTGGGCTTTTCCCGACAGAATATTGAAGGCTGTGCTTTGGACCTGCATGCAGGACGACGACGTGCAGCTGATGCAGCTCACGTCGTTTGGGTGCGGCCCCGACGCATTCCTCGTGGACGAGGTGCGCTCGCTGCTGAAGAAGGCGGGCAAGAACCTCACGCTGCTGAAAATAGACGACGTGAACAACATCGGCTCGCTGAAGCTCAGGGTGCGCTCCCTGCTTGAGAGTCTGCGCATAGGCATACGCCATCGTGGCGCGCCGGCAGAGGCTGTCGCCGCGCTGCCCCCCTTCACCCGTGGGGAGCGGGGACGCAAGATTCTCATGCCTTTCTTCACCCCCTTCATATCGCCGCTCATCCCGCCTCTGATGAAGCTGGCCGGCTACGACGCCGAATCGCTGCCCATGGCCGACGCCGACTCCGTGGGCTGGGGCCTGAGGTCGAGCAACAACGAGATATGCTATCCCGCCACGCTCATCGTGGGCGACATCATCAAGGCCTTCAAGAGCGGGCGCTACGACCCCGACACGTCGGCGGTCATCATGACGCAGACGGGCGGCCAGTGCCGGGCCAGCAACTACATTCCCCTCATCCGCAAGGCCCTGATGGAGAACGGCTACACCAACACGCCCGTCATATCCGTGGCCACAGGATCGGGGATAGAGAACAACCAGCCGGGATTCAAAATCAACTGGCTCAAGATGATGGGCCCGGCTGTGGATGGCGTGCTCTTCGCCGACGCCATGGCCAAGATGTATCACGCGGCAGTGGTGAGGGAACGCTCCAAGGGCGAGGCCGCAGCCGTGTGCAGACATTGGATGGGGCAGGCCCGACACACGATCCTCGCCGGCCATACCGCCGGGCTCTACGAGGTGGCGGGCCAAGCCGCCGCCGACTTCCAGCGCATCAGCACAGACCGTGAGCTTCCGCGCGTGGGCATCGTGGGAGAGATATTCCTCAAGTTCCATCCCTTCGCCCAGAAACACGTTGTGGAATGGCTGGAGGAACATGGCATGGAGGTGGTCTATCCCATGCTGTCAGACTTCTTCCTCCAGAGCTTCGTCAACTTGAGGGACAACCACAAGAAGCACTTGGAGAAGAAGCGGGTGCCCGACTGGCTCGTGGGCCTGGCCGACAAGCTGATAGCCAAGCGCGAGCGCCGCTTCGACAAGGCCTGCTCCGCCTTTGGCCGCTACATGCCCTTTGAGAGCATCTACGAGAAGGCTCGGCTGGCCCAGCCCGCCATCAACCTCAGCGCACAGTTTGGCGAGGGCTGGCTCATCGCCGGCGAGGTGGCGTCGCTGGCCCAGAGGGGAGTGACCCATGTGGTGAGCCTGCAGCCCTTTGGCTGCATCGCCAACCACATCGCCTCCAAGGGAATCGAGAACAGGCTGCGCCAGCTCCATCCGCAGCTCAACATCCTCTCGCTTGATTTCGACAGCAGTGTCAGCGAGGTGAACATCGCCAACCGACTCCTGCTATTCATTAATGACATGTACGACACGAATCATGAAAATGGAAGAGAAGAATATAGAACAGCAAATCATCCGTGCTGCCAAGACCGTGTTCGTTGAGAAGGGATTCGCTGAGGCCTGCATGACCGAGATAGCCCAGACCGCGGGCATCAGCCGCCCCGTGCTCAACTATTATTTCCGCTCCAAGGACAAGCTCTTCGCCGCCGTGTTTGCCGACATCCTCCACGACTTCATACCCCGTATGAAGGATGTGGTGATGCGGACGGAGACCGTCGACGAGCGCATAGCCGACATCGTAGACATCTATTTTGGCATACTCAGGCGGGAGCCGCTGTTGCCCCTCTTCATGTCGCGCGAGATACATCGCGACGCCGGCCATCTGTTCGCCACCTTGGAGAAGCTCGACTCCTGGGACTACATAGAGACGCTCAAGACAGCGCTTCGCCACGAGATGGACGCGGGAACCATACGCCGCCTGCCACTGCCCTACATCTTCTACACTTTCTATGGACTTGTGGCCATTCCCTTCCTCACGGCCCCGCTCGTGGAGCTGTTTGTGGGCGACAAGGTAGACGAACGGCTGATGGAGCCGTGGCGGCAGCATGTCGTTGAGGCCATGCACCAGTTGCTTGTCGTCGACGGCAAGTCCAACCCACTGGCCCTTGCCCAAGTGGTGGAAGGGACACACACGAAAAAGGCCAGCCATGCTCGCGCATGACTGACCTCTCCTGTTTATAATAATATATAACGAGCGGGATTTAATCTTCCAAGTCGTTTGTAACGAACGGAGTTGGCCCCCCAAGTCGTTTTGAACGAGTGTTTTCTCAATCCTCAAAGTCGTTGTCAAACGAGGAAACTCCCTCCTCTGTGAACTTCTTCGAGCCGCGCAGCTGGTGGCGCATGTTGCTCAACAATTGCTGGCTCTCCTGCAGCAGGTTGAGATAGACCACCGAAATCTTCAGCAGATTGTTGTCGGTGGAGCGCTGCATTCGGTCGATGTGCTTCTTGCGGAGGGCGCTCAACTGGTCTTTCAGGTTGTCGGCCTGCTCCAGCACGCTGCGATAGTTGTCAAACCTTCCTGTGGCGATGAGGCTCTCGGTTTGCTTCAACAGGTCGTTGATGCCATGGCGCACGGGCTCATACTCGGCGATGTAGGTCTGGGGCAGCGGATTGAAGTTGTTGTCGATGTGCTCCTTGATGGGTTCAAGCATGCGCAGGATACAGTAGATGTATTGCTGGCTGGCGTTGATGGAGACGTGGAACCAAGTGTTGCGCTCCATGGCCGTACGCTCGGGGGCACGCCTCAGGGCAAGGAGCTCTTGGCGGCGCACGTTCTTTAGGTCTATCTGCTTCTTGCGCAGCTCGCGGTTGGCATGGCGCAGGTAGCGCGGTCGGTTGTTCTCGAATCCGTCCACCACCTTATTATACTCGTCGTAGGCAAACTGGGTCATCTCGCTCTGGTTGTGGCGGAAGTGCTTGGAGAGCAGGTCCCAGACGATCTCCGGGTCTTTGGTGCGCATCATGAGCTGGAACACGTTCTCTTTCTTGTCCTTGGCGTGCTTGTTGAAGTTGCGGTTGCTGCGGATGAGCAGGTATACCACGATGGCCATCAGAATGCCCTGTACCACGATGCCACCATACCACATGAGGGCGCAGACGATGGCGCAGGAGGCGAAGGCCACGGCGGCTGTGATAAACCACCCACCGATGACGGAGAGCACGCCCGTGACGCGGAACACGGCGCTCTCACGTCCCCAGGCACGGTCGGCCAAACTGGAACCCATGGCCACCATGAACGTCACGTAGGTGGTGGAGAGCGGCAGCTTGTGGTTGGTGCCGAAGGTGATCAGCATGGAGGCCAGCACGAGGTTGACGGCGGCGCGCACCACGTCGAATGCGGCTCCGTTGTCGAGTTCCGCGTCCTTCTTGTCGAAGCGGGAGTCTACCCATTCGCATACGCTGTCGGGAGTGCGGTTGGCCACGAAAGTGTTGGCGCTTTGGGCGCAGCGCACCAGACTGCGTGCCGCGCTCGACGAGCCGAACATCTCATCGCCTTCCTCCTGGCGACTCAGGTCTACGGAAGTCTTGATCACGTTGCGGGCCTTCTTGGAGGTGGCCATGGCGATGATCATGATCACTCCGGCTGCGAGCAGGTAGGCGGCAGGCGACTGGGCGCTCTCCATCAGAGAGTTCATCATAAACTCGCTGGGTGCGGTTCCGTTGCTGTTGGCCATGAAGTCTCTGTAGGAGTCGAGGCCGGCCAAAGGCACACCGATGAAGTTGACCAAGTCGTTGGATGCGAACGACATGGCCAGTCCGAACGTCCCCATCAGCACGAGGAACTTGAACACGTTGACCTTCATTAGGTAAAGAACCTCCATCAGCACGGCCGAGAAGACGAACGTGTAGGCCATCAGCAGGTTGATGTTGTCGTTGATATAGTCGCGGATGTTGGCGGGAATGTAGGGCGACTTGCCGAATCCCTTCAGGAAGATGAAGTACGACAAGGCCGTGAACGCGATGCCGCCAAAGATGGCGATGGTGTAGCGCGAGTGCTTCTGGTAGTTGAAGGTGAAGATGATACGCGCAATCCACTGCACGATGACACCGAAGACAAAGGCCACTACTACCGAGGCGAAGATGCTCGTCACCATGTCAAGGGCTTTCTTGGAGTTGATGAGGTCGGCCATGTCGAGGCTGGGGTCTTGTGCCACCATCAGCGTGGCCATGGTAAACGTACCTCCCAACAGCTCAAACACCAGTGATACGGTGGTGGAGGTGGGCATGCCCATCGTGTTGAACACGTCGAGAACGATGACATCGGTCACCATCACGGCCAGGAAGATTGTCATCACTTGCAGGAAGGAGTAGTGCGTGGGCATGAGCACGCCGTGTCGTGCCACGTCCATCATGCCCGACGACATGACAGCGCCCAAAATCACACCGAACGATGCTATGATCAGTACGGTGCGAAACTTGGCCACCTTTGCGCCAATAGCAGATTGGAGGAAATTCACTGCGTCGTTGCTCACACCCACGAACAAGTCGAAAACGGCAAGCATCAGCAGGAAAATCACAATGATTAGATAAATTGAACCCATTGCTTAAAATTTGTTTGATTTTTCTTTGGCGCAAAGGTATAGGATGGCTGTTACAGGCGGATTAAACACATGTTACAATAAGATTACAACCCTCTTTTCATGGTTCATATTTGCCATTCGCAGCAAATGTGGGAGATTCTCTCGTTGCGACCTTGCAGGGGGCAATGGCAGCCGCTTCGCCCTGACACTCTTTACGCGTGGCTCTGAACAAGAGCGAAAATAAGATGGAAATGGAGAAAATCTGTTATATCGGGAAAAAAACATTTGTTGTTTTGGAATTATTTTACTATCTTCGCAGCCGAATATCAACATCTAAAAAATTGAATTATGAAAAAGTACGTTTGTGACACTTGTGGTTGGATATATGATCCCGCAGTAGGCGACCCCGACAATGGCATTGCTCCCGGAACAGCTTTCGAGGACCTGCCCGATGACTTCACCTGCCCCCTCTGTGGTGTAGGCAAGGAGGATTTCAGCCCTGTTGAGGATTAATACCTTCACACCAGCCTATGACAACAACAGAACTACAACCCATGGCGGTTGCAGTTCTGTTTTCATTTTTTTAAGGTCCGAAGTTCTTGAAAAGCCCAAAAAGAAGCCTTGTTTTGGACGATTTGTTGTATATTTGCAGAACTAACTAAACGACAACCTGCGCAATGAGACAACTGCACACCCTTCTGTTCTTGTTATTATGGGTCGTCGCTGTGCCTGTCAGCGCACAGAGCGACTTCTTCCACCGCCGTCAGAATATTGCCCTTGGCTGGAACCATCGGGGGGCAGACTCGCTCCTCACCTCACGGTTCAACCTTGGTCTGTTCGACAATGTAGACTCGCTCCGCGGCGCACAGCTCGGACTTGTCTCCGCCCGCGTCCACCGCGACACCCGTGGCCTCAATTTCGGACTCTTCACGGCCAGCACTTGGGGCAACATGAGGGGATGGCAACTCTCCGGCATGAGCAGCATCGTGGGCGGAACCAGCCGCGGACTGCAGACCTCCACGCTCACCAACTACGCCACGCGGCTCAGGGGCGTGCAGGTGGCGGGGCTCGTCAATATCGTGGAGCAGCCCATGAGCGGCGTGCAGATAGCTGGCGTGGCCAACATCTCCAAGGGAATAGACCATGGACTACAGCTTTCGGCTCTGGCCAACGTGGCCTCCGGCCACGCCACGGGGGTGCAGGTGAGCGGCTACAACTATGCCGACACGCTCAACGGCTGGCAGGTGGGGTTCATCAACTCGGTGGCAAGCCATAACAACGGTTGGCAGGTGGGCGTGTTCAACTATTCCACCGACACCGTGGCCCACAAGATAGGACTCGTCAACATCAATCCCAAGACGCGCATCGACTTCATGGCTTTCCTTGGCACGTCGTCGATCTTCAACAGTGCATTGCGCTACCGCAACCGCTCAACCTATAATATAATAGGTGTGGGCACCCACTATATGGGACTGGACCATAAATTCTCAGGAGCCGTGTTCTACCGCTTGGGCCAGTATTTCAACATTGCGCCGCGGTGGTCGCTGAGCGGCGACGTGGGCTACTACCACATTGAGACCTTTGAGGAGAACAGCCGCAACAAGCCCAAGCGCCTTTTCTCCCTACAGCTGCACGCCAACGTGGACTACCGCATCAACAAGACGCTCGGTGCCTTTGCCTCTGTGGGCTATGGCGACACCTACTATTACGGGCACCACCGCCATTACAAGAATGAACTGATAGCCCAAGCGGGGCTGACGATCCTCTGGCCCCATCGCCGCTCCTCCTCGTTCGACATTCCCCGGCCTAAGCCCCGCCCCGCCTCGGTGGCCGACAGCCTTTTGGCCCAGTGGAATGATGGACGGAAAAACTATTGGCTGGCTGCGACCGAGGCCGCGGGCATCAACGTGTTGGTGCACTGCTTCGACCGCTTCGTGATGAACGAGGACTTCGCGCAAGTGAATTTCAAGGATATTGCCCGCAACTGGCGCAACGCCTTCGTGTGGGACAACGACCAGTTCTCCACCAACCTCTTTGCCCACCCCTACCATGGCAATCTCTATTTCAACTCAGCCCGCTCCAACGGACTTTCCTTCTGGCAGAGTGCTCCTTACGCCCTCTGCGGCAGTCTGATGTGGGAGTTCTGTGGCGAGGTGGAGCCGCCCGCCATCAATGATGTCATGGCCACCACTTGTGGCGGTATGGCCATCGGCGAGGTGACACACCGCATCAGTGAACTCATCCTCAACAATGCTGACAGGGGGGTCAGCCGCTTCCTGCGCGAGGCCGCAGCCACCATCATCAACCTCATGGGAGGCTTCAACCGCATCATCAGAGGCGAGGCTTGGCGCGTGGACCGGAAGCGTCCCTACTACTACGACCGCGACAGTCTGCCCATAGACTTCTCGCTCTCTGTGGGCACCCGCTATCTGAGCGACGACGGCGGACTCTTCCGCGGGGAGTTCAACCCCTTCGTCAACCTGTTCTTGGAGTATGGCGACGCGATGAACGCCGACCACACGTCGCCCTACGACTTCTTCTATGCGGAGGCCACCTTCGGCCTTTCGGCCAACCAGCCGCTCATCAACCGCCTCCACCTCTTGGGCAGGCTCTGGGGAAAGAGTGTGGAGACCCGCAACAACTTGGAGCTTGAGGTGGGCTTCTTCCAGCATTTCAACTACTACGACTCAAAGCCTGTGAAGAACGGCACGTCGCTCACCCCCTACCGTATCTCCGAGGCCGCGTCATTCGGCCCCGGAGCCATACTTAGGTTTCCGCAGGTGGGCGCCCTGAGCAAGTTGGAGCAGCGCGTGTTCCTCAGCGGCATCCTCTTGGGCGGCACGAAGAGCGACTACTACAATGTGATAGACCGCGACTACAACATGGGATCAGGCTTCAGCGTCAAGTCGAAGACCCACCTTGAGTTCCGCAACTTTGGACGATTCATCGTCAAGGCCAACTATTTCCGCATATTCACTTGGAAAGGCTATGAGGGCAAGGATCTCGCCACTGTGAATCCCCTCTACCTCAATGCCCAGGGAGACAAGGGCAACGCCGAGCTGGCCGAAGTCACCACGATGTGGGAGTTTGACTTCAAGGGAGCGCTCAGTGCCTCAGCCGCGAGTTCCTACTACTATCGCCACACGCGCTATTCCTACCATCCCAATGTGATGGCCAAGACTTTTGAGGTGAAAGTGGGGCTGACCTACCATTTTTAATGCATAATTCATCATACATCACTCATAATGCATAATGAAAAAGCCAAGCTGTATGACAAGGAATACTGCAATGCGGTTCGGGAAACTGTGGCTGATGCATTATTGGCTATTCACGACGAATTGTGCATTTGCATTAAGATATTGTATTTTGCCTTATTGATTATAGTCATGATGTTTTCTCAGTCTTGTGGCAGCAAGGCACTGCGGGAGCCTTCTGTCAGACCCATGGCCGTGGCCGGCCAGTTCTATCCCGCTGATGCCGATTCGCTGCGCGCGATGGTGGCAGAAAGCTTCAGGGGCACCAAGTCAACGGTGGAGGCCGGTGCCTACGTGCAGAGTGTCATCGTGCCCCACGCCGGCTATGTGTTCTCTGCCCACGCGGCGGCATGGAGCTACGCCCAGTTGCCGCGCGAAGGGCTGTGGGACCGTGTCTTCCTCATCGGCCCAAGCCATCATGTGGCCTTCGACGGAGCTTCCGCCTGCGATGCCTTCGACTGCTACGAGACTCCCCTCGGGCTCGTCGCTGTAGACACAGCCTTGGCCTCCCGGCTCAACCGTGAGAACAAGTGCTTCAACTATGTGGCCGACGCCCACACCGCGGAACACTGTCTTGAGGTGCAGTTGCCCATGTTGCAGTATTGGCTTCGCAAGCCGATGCGCATTGTGCCCATCATCATCGGGACACTCAACGGCGAGCGGCTGCGCGAGATTGCCAAGGCCTTGCAGCCATGGTACAACGAGCGCAACCTATTTGTCATCAGCAGCGACTTCAGCCACTATCCTCCCTACGACGACGCATGCCGCATAGACAGCGTGACGGCTGAGGCGGTGGCCAGTGGCGACGTGGGGCGCATCGTCAGGACGGTGGGCGAAAACGCCACCGAGGGTGTCGCCAACCTCGCCACCAGTGCGTGTGGCCTTTGCGGCATCTTGGTCAACGCCATGTTGGCCGAGGGCGACTCCTCCGCCAGGTGCCGCAAGCTCTACTATTGCAATTCGGGCGACAGCCGTTATGGCAGCAAGGATGAGGTGGTGGGCTACAACGCCTTTGCCACCATCCGCAAGAAGCCAGCCGACTTCCAACTCTCTTCCAACGACAGGGAACTGCTCTTGCACATCGCCCGCCAAAGCATCGAGGGGGCGGTGAGGGGGAACAAACCAGCGGCAATCCGTTTGACAGACTTCTCGCCGGCTTTGAGGGAACGCTGCGGCGCCTTCGTCACGCTCACCGAGGACGGCCGTCTCAGGGGATGCATAGGCCATTTTGGCAGCGACCAGCCGCTCTTCAAGGTGGTGGAGGACATGGCCGTGGCGGCAGCCACCGAAGACCCGCGCTTCATGCCCGTCGGTGAGGCTGAGCTCAACCGCATACACATCGAGGTTTCTGTGCTGACTCCGCTCAAGCGAATCCACGACATCAGCGAGTTCCACTATGGCCAGCAGGGCATCTACATCAAGAAAGGCTCACGCAGCGGAACTTTCTTGCCCCAAGTGTCGCAGGAGGTGGACTGGACCAAGGAGGAGTTCTTGGGCCATTGCGCCCAGGACAAGGCTGGCATTGGCTGGGACGGGTGGCGCGATGCCGAACTCTACACCTACGAGGCCATCATCCTTGAGGAGAAGAAACGATGAAGGAGGCGGAATACTACCATGCCTTGGACGGGCGCAGGGTGATGTGCGACCTGTGTCCCCACCACTGTGTCGTGTCAGACGGCCATCGGGGTCGCTGCCGCAGCAGGGTGTGCCTTGGCGGAAAACTCTATAGCGAGGCTTACGGCAGGCCCTGCGCCCTCGCCATCGACCCGATAGAGAAGAAACCATTGGCGTGGTTCCATCCCGGCACCGAGTGCCTCTCGGTGGCCTGCACGGGGTGCAACCTGAGTTGCAGGAACTGCCAGAACCACGACATCTCCCAAGCGGCGCCCGCCGACGTGGCCTCCGAGCAGCTCTCGCCGCGCGACTTGGTCGGTCTGGCCCGTCGCTATCGTCAGAATCAGATAGCCTACACCTATACCGAGCCGCTCACGTGGATAGAGTATATGCGCGACACGGCACGTCTGGCCCACGAGGCGGGCATGGCCAATATCCTCGTCTCGGCGGGCTACGTCTGTCACCAGCCGTTGGCCGATTTGCTTCCTTATCTCGATGCGGCCAACATCGACCTGAAGTCGTTCTCTGACACTATATATAATAAGGTGTCGGGAGCGTCGCTTCAGCCTGTCCTCGACACGCTGCAAGCCATCAGGCAGGCTGGGGTGTGGCTGGAGATAACCCATCTGCTCATTCCCACCATCAACGACGACCCTCGCCAGACGCGGCTCATGTGCCAATGGCTCTTCGACAATGGCTTTGCCGACGTGCCGCTCCACATCACGCGCTTCTTCCCGCAATATCGGCTGAACGGCATTCCGCCCACTCCCATCGACACCATGCAAAACGCCCGCCGCATTGCCCTGGAAGTGGGAATGCGGCGGGTGAAGTTGGGGAATGTATAAACAAGTTGGGAGTTGGGAGACGGAAGTTCCCAACTCCTAATTCATTTTGTCTCTTCCAAGGCCTTGCGCGAGAGCATGGCGGCAATCTCCTTGGCTTTCTTGTTCACCTCGTTGATGTCGTTCTTCTTGTAGTAGCTGCGGCTTCCGTAGCTGTCGGTCAGCACCAAGGAGTCTTCGTCGAGGAAGTCGATGGAGCAGGTGTCGTTCACCAAGTCCTTCACTTGATATTTGCCATTCTTGTCGATGTAGGGCGTGCCGCTCACCATCACGAACTTGCCGTTCCAGATGTGCCAGGCTGTGAAGTAGCCCAACGCGGGATACACCACCGGGCTCTCGTCCACCACAGAGGGTTGCTCGTTGACGTAGCCCACGCTCTGCGCCGACCAGTTGCTCTTGATCCAGAATCCGTATTCGCGCGGTATGTAGTAGGTCTGCTTGATGGAGTCGGGCATGGCGGCCAGCTTGCGGGCCTGTTCCCGGTTGCTCATGTTGGCGAAGTCCTTCAGCTTGGGCATGACGATGTAGCACCATATTCCCTCCAGCTCCTCCATGTCGATCACGAGGGTTGCCTTGTGCTTGTCCTTTGGATCCAACATCAGGGCCACACGGTCGCCGATGCTCACCTTGCCGCGGATGCGCCCGTTGCGGGTGGCCTCCAAGATGTTGTAGGTCACGGGGTCGCTGTTGTCGGGCGGAAGCAGCACCAGCACTGTGTCGTTGCAGCCCTCACAGGCCAGTCCATACACCGTGCTGTCGCCTTTCATCTCGGTGGTGATGAGCTTCGACTGTTCGTTCTTGGGATAGGCGATGTCCTGGAAGTGGAACACCACGTCGAGAACGCACGCCAAGACAAACAGTCCCACGATAATATATACGATGTGTCTTTTCTTCATCTTTTTGGAGTCTTTGATTGCGTTTTCGTTGCAAAGATAGTGCAAATCGGGGGAAGAAGAAAATAAACCATAAAAAAACATTCGCAAAAGTCTGATTTTGGATTTTTTTCTCTAATTTTGTACCCCTAATCAGGCGGCTGCGTTGAGCCTACGCCTGCGGGCCGCCCTCCAAGGAAACCAACAGAAGATAGAATTTTACAAAATATGAAAAAGAAAATTCAGTTCAGTCTCGTTTATCGGGATATGTGGCAGAGCAGCGGCAAGTTCCAGCCCCGCAAGGACCAGTTGGAGCGCGTGGCCCCTGCCATTATTGAAATGGGGTGCTTTTCCCGAGTAGAAACCAATGGCGGAGCTTTCGAGCAGGTCAACCTCCTCGCCGGCGAGAATCCCAACGACGCTGTGCGTGCCTTCTGCAAGCCTTTCCACGAGGCCGGCATCAAGACCCACATGCTCGACCGCGGACTCAATGCCCTCCGCATGTATCCCGTGCCCGACGACGTGCGCCAGCTCATGTATAAGGTGAAGCACGCCCAGGGCGTCGACATTCCCCGCATCTTCGACGGATTGAACGACATCCGCAACATCGCTCCCTCCATACGATGGGCAAAGGAGGCTGGCATGACCCCACAGGGCACGCTCTGCATCACCACTTCGCCCGTACACACGCTCGATTACTACTGCCGTCTGGCCGATCAGGAGATAGAGGCTGGGGCCGAGGAGATTTGTCTCAAGGACATGGCCGGCATTGGACAGCCCGCCTTCTTGGGCAAGCTCACCAGGATGATAAAGGAGAAGCATCCCGACATCATCATCGAGTATCACGGCCATAGTGGCCCGGGACTGAGCATGGCCTCCATCCTTGAGGTGTGCAACAACGGAGCCGACATCATCGACACCGCCATCGAGCCGCTGTCTTGGGGCAAGGTGCATCCCGACGTTATCTCCGTGCAGAGCATGCTCAGGCACGAGGGCTTCGAGGTGGCCGACATCAATATGAAGGCCTACATGAAGGCACGCGCCCTCACGCAGGAGTTCATCGACGAATGGCTGGGCTACTTCATCAACCCGCAAAACAAGGTGATGAGTTCCCTGCTCCTCACTTGTGGACTTCCCGGCGGCATGATGGGTTCCATGATGTCCGACTTGGGCGGCATACGCACCACCATCAACAATTTGCGGCGCAAGAAGGGCGAGGACGAGATTTCCATGGACGACCTGCTCATCCGCCTCTTCGACGAGGTGGCATACGTGTGGCCGCGTGTGGGATATCCTCCCTTGGTTACCCCCTTCTCCCAGTATACAAAGAACATCGCCCTGATGAACCTCCTCACCTTGGAGCAGGGCAAGGGGCGCTTCGTGATGATGGACGACTCCATGTGGGGCATGATTCTCGGCAAGAGCGGAAAGGTGCCCGGCGAGATAGCTCCCGAGCTGAAGGAGCTGGCCAAGAAGCAGGGACGCGAGTTTACCGATGCCGACCCACACACGCTTCTGCCCAACGCCCTCGACGATTTCAAGAAAGAGATGGACGACAACGGATGGGAATATGGACAGGACAATGAGGAGCTCTTCGAGCTCGCCATGCACCCCGAGCAGTATCGCAACTACAAGAGCGGACAGGCCAGGAAGAATTTCCTTGCCGACCTGCAGGCCAAGAAGGACGCCCAGCTTGGCGCCAAGATGACACCCGAGGAGGCTTCCGCCTTCAAGCACGCCAAGGCCGATGCCGTGGTGGCTCCCGTCAAGGGGCAGGTGTTCTGGGAGTTCCAGGGCGATGGCGAGGCTGCTCCCGCCGTGGAGCCTTACATTGGCAAGGAATATGAGCCGGGCAGCGTGTTCTGCTACATCCTCACTTCGTGGGGCGAGTTCGTACCCGTGCCGGCCGACCTGGGCGGAAAGCTTGTCGAGATCAACGCCAAGCAGGGCTCAAAGGTCAGCAAGGGAGCCGTGGTGGCCTACATCGAGAGAAAGCACGAGTAATAAAGTGTAAGTTAGCAAGTCTGGAAATAGGAGTTGCTCCATAGTTGGGAGTCAGGATATAGGAGTTGTGAGTTTGTCGGAAGCGGATCCTCGTCTTAGAGGATGCGAGCCGTCGATGAGCGAACACTTTCTAAATCCTGGCTCCTTTTCCTATCGCTCCTGACTCCAATGGGGCTTCCAACTTCTTGTCCATAGTTCCGTCGACCGTCGGTTGCTTGCGTTGTCATGAATACAAATTCGTCTCCATGTTGGAATCCGGCATTCGTTTTCTCGTCATGTCAGGTGTCAAGCAAGCTGGGCTCTGCTCATTCGGCTTATTGATAGCGTCCACACCGTGGATTTGGAAATTTGTCCACGCGTTCGTAAAATGATAAAAACTGTTAGATTCTCTAAAAACAATCAAAGTTTAATGGGAAAGAAACATCTTTTCGGATGGAAATTCTTAACTTTGTGGCATAAATCAGAAATGATGCTTCTCCCCGCTGAATGGCCTCGTTTGCGATGGCTCTTGTTCGGAAGAAGTTCGGTGGAGAGACAGCAACAAGCTCTGAATAGAACTTTAGAAGAATATAGTTTGTAATAGTGGTAATAGTAACAGTAGTAGAAGGTGCTTCGTCGTGATGACGAGTCACCTTTTTTTTATTTCACAACTCACACTGAAGTGGTTTTTGGAGGTTCTGTAGGTTCTGTAGGTCTTGTAGGTTTTGCTGGTTTTTTGTCAGAAGAACCCTAAATTCAACAGCGCAGGCTGAAATTACTCTTCTTCGCCTCGCAGTTCGCCTTCCATCTTATGGTTTGTGATGTTCTGCCCAAGCTTTTCTTACGAAAGACGCTATCATCCGCATGTTTGGCGATCCCCAGTTGTGAATGATGAATTGTAAGGTCGCCTGCAATTTGTGGCAACTGGCACGATAGTTCGTGGCAACCGCCACGATAGTTCGTGACAACTGCCACGATAGTCCGTGACAACTGCCACGAATCTTGGGCAATCGATGCCGAATGCCCGCAGGCAAGTGTATGTTGGTGATAAAAAAAGTTAGGAGACAGGAACTTGCGGAGTTGGCCAACTCCTAACTTTCCTATCTCCTAACTTCCAATTCCAGAGAAGCTCCAACAAAGTTAGAATGCGCTTTGGAATTCTTCCAAGAAGCGCGTGTCGTTCTCGGAGAACATGCGGAGGTCGCTCACGCGGTATTTCAGGTTGGTGATGCGCTCCACTCCCATGCCAAAGGCGTAGCCGGTGTAGACTTTGGAGTCGATGCCGCAGGCCTCAAGGTCGTGCGGGTCGACCATGCCGCAGCCCAAAATCTCCACCCAGCCGGTGCCCTTGCAGAAAGAGCAGCCCTTGCCGCCGCAGATGTTGCAGGATATGTCCATCTCGGCGCTCGGCTCTGTGAAGGGGAAGTAGCTTGGGCGCAGGCGAATTTTCGTGTCGGGGCCGAACATCTCGCGTGCAAAGGTGAGCAGCACCTGCTTCAGGTCGGTGAAGCTCACGCCGCGGTCCACGTAGAGTCCCTCCACCTGGTGGAAGAAGCAGTGGGCGCGGGCCGATATGGCCTCGTTGCGGTAGACGCGTCCGGGGCAGATGATGCGGATGGGTGGCTGGTGGCTCTCCATATAGTGGGCCTCGTCGCCTGAGGTGTGGCTGCGCAGCAGTACGTTCTTCGTCACGTCGGAGGCGTCGGGACGCTCTATGAAGAAAGTGTCCTGCATGTCGCGGGCTGGATGGTCGGCGGCAAAGTTGAGCATGGTGAACACGTGCTTGTCGTCGTCAATCTCCGGTCCATGGAAGAGCGTGAAGCCCATGCGCTGGAAGATGTTGATGATTTCGTTGCGCACGATGGAGAGCGGGTGGCGCGTGCCCAAGGGTATAGGGTATGCCGTGCGCGAGAGGTCGAGCTCCTCGCCCGAGGTCTCCTTGGTCTGGACCTGTTCGCGAAGCTGGTTGATCTTGTCTTGGGCGTTCTTCTTCAGCTCGTTTATTTTAATGCCGACAGTCTTCTTCTGGTCGGCCGCCACATTGCGGAAATCAGCCATGAGGGCGTTGATTTCGCCTTTCTTGCTCAGATACTTCAAGCGAAGCTGCTCCACTTCGTCGGCGTTCTGCGCCGAGAGCGTACTCACTTCCTTGAGTAGTTGCTCAATCTTTTCTAACAGCATTTCTCGTGTCTATATTTTTGTGCAAAGGTACGAATTAAAAATGAGAAACGGCAGGTTATGCTTGAAAATTCTGTTACCTCCCTGCCCGTGAAAGAAAAATAGCGGTTTGCATGGCAGTATATCGAATAAAAGTAGTAATTTTGCAGTGCAATGAGAAAGCATGGTTTTTTATTCGTATTGGTGCTGTTCCTGTCGGCGGTTTCCGCGTTCAACGTAGGCTGTTCCGACAAGAAGCCCCCTAAGGAAGACTCCGTTGCGGTGGCAGACTCCGTGGCGGCCGACTCGTTGTCGCCCGAGGACAGCGTGATAGCCGAGCAGCCCATGCCCAAGGCAGCCGATGAGCTGTTTGACGACTTCTTCTTCAATTTCGCCGCCAACCGTAAGCTGCAGCGCGAGCGCATAGACTTCCCGCTCAAGGAATACAACGACGGCAAGCTGGCGCGCGTCATACAGAAGAACCAGTGGCGCATGGACCACTTCTTCATGCGGCAGGACTACTACACGCTCATCTTCGACAGCCGCAAGCAGGCGGAGTTGGTCAAGGACACGAGCGTGAGCCATGTGGTGGTGGAGAAGATCTCGCTCAGGCGGAAGATGGTGAGGCAGTATGTCTTCGACCGCATCAACGGCCAGTTCCGCATGACTGCCATCAACTCCCACCCCATGTACAAGAACAACAACTCCTCCTTCCTGCAGTTCTACCAGCGATTTGCCGCCGACACGGCCTTCCAGATAAAGAGCATGGCAAGCGAGGTGACTTTCACGTCGCCCAATCCCGACAACGACTTCGAGAACCAGACGGGCGTCATCATGCCCGAGCAATGGCCCTCGTTCAAGCCCGCGCTCATCCCGAGCGGCGAGATCTACAACATCATCTACGGCCAGACCTACAAGGAGAGCAACTACAAGCTGTTTGTCATCAGAGGCATCGCCAACGGCCTGGAGATAGACTTCACCTTCCGCCGCTTCGGCAAGCATTGGAAACTCATCAAGTTCACCACCTGACACCCTCTGCAAACCATTGACATCATGAAAGAAATAGACCATTATAACCTGCTCCACAACAATACATTCGGCATAGAGGCCTACTGCGACAAGTTTGTGGAATACGGCGACGAGGAGGAAGCAGTCGAAATAGCCCAACGCTTGCGCCTGGGCGACGACTATCTGATTCTCGGCGGGGGCAGCGACCTGCTCCTCACGGGCGACTATCGCGGCACGGTGGTGCATTCTGCCATCAGCGACTTCACCACACGCAACGTCAGCGGCGGAGTGCTCGTGCGCGTTGGCTCGGGCTTCACGTGGGACGAGCTGGTGAGGATGACCGTGGAACAGGGATGGCACGGAGCCGAGAACCTATCGCTCATACCCGGCGAGGTGGGAGCCAGCGCCGTGCAGAACATCGGAGCCTATGGGGCTGAGGTAAAGGACCTCATCGCCGTTGTGGAGGCTGTGGAGATAGGAACGGGGCGCAAGCTCTTCTTCGGCAACCAGGACTGCAAGTACAGCTACCGACAGAGCCGATTCAAGGACGACTGGCGCAACCGGTACCTCATCACATACGTGACCTACCGCTTCAGCTACGACTTTGAGCCGAGGCTCGACTATGGCAACATACGACAGGCCTTGGAGGAGAGGAAGATAGACAGACCCACGGCCCAGCAGCTGCGCGATGTCATCATCCAAATCCGCAACCGCAAGTTGCCCGACCCCAAGGTGTTGGGCAACGCTGGAAGCTTCTTCATGAACCCCATCGTGCCGCGCGACGTCTATGAACGCATCCGCGCCGACTATCCCGACATGCCCCACTACACCATCGACGCCGGCCACGAGAAGATTCCCGCCGGGTGGATGATCGAGCAGTGCGGATGGAAAGGACGCTCCTTGGGCAGGGCTGGAGTGCACGACAAGCAGGCCCTCGTGCTCGTCAACAGGGGCGGGGCCACCGGCCGCGAGATCGTCGACCTCATGCAGCGCATACAGGACGACGTGAAGCATCGGTTCGGTATTGACATTTATCCGGAGGTGAACGTGGTATGAGGTTTACATTCTTAGGGACAGGCACCTCCAACGGCGTGCCGGTGTTGGGATGCCGGTGTGAGGTGTGCCGCAGCGGCGACCCGCGCGACAACCGCCGCCGCACTTCGGGACTCTTGGAGACGCCCTCCACGCGCGTCCTCATCGACTGCGGCCCCGACCTGCGACAGCAGCTCATGCCCGTGGAGTTCAGGAAAATCGACGGCGTGCTGCTCACCCATCACCACTACGACCACGTGGGCGGCCTCGACGACCTGCGCCCCTACTGCTCGTTTGGCGACATCGACATCTACGGCAACGAGATGACGGTGGGAAACGTGAGGCACAACTTCCCCTATTGCTTTGCGGAGCATCTCTATCCCGGCGTGCCAAAACTCAACATGCACGTGATAGAGCCACACCAGCGATTCATGGTGGGCGACATTGCCGTTACGCCCGTCGAGGTCATGCATGGCGCCATGGCCATCTTGGGCTATCGCTTTGGCCGCTTCGCCTATATCACCGACATGAAGAGCATCCATGGCTCTGAGATGCCCTATCTGCGGGGAGTGGACACACTCGTGGTGAACGCCCTGCGCTGGGAGAAACCCCACCAGAGCCACATCCTCGTGGGCGAGGCCATCGACTTCAGCCGCCAAATCGGCGCCCGACGCACCTTCCTTACCCACCTCACCCATCTCATCGGGCTCCACAAGGAGGCGGAGAAAAGGCTTCCCGAAGGATTCCACTTCGCCTACGACGGACTGCAGATAGAGGTGGAGTAGGGCAGAACCGCCCATCAACGAAACTATCAACAAGGCTGAATGCCCCTCAAACACCCATATATAATATATGTATATCGCTATCGCCGGAAACATTGGGAGCGGAAAGACCACCCTCACGCGGCGGCTCGCCGACCACTATGGTTGGACGCCCAAGTTTGAGTCGGTGGAGGACAATCCCTATCTGGCCGACTACTACAAGGACATCCCGCGCTGGGCCTTCAACATGGAGGTCTTCTTCCTTCGCCAGCGGTTCAAGGACATGCTGGCCATCAGCCGCTCGGACATCACGGTGGTGCAGGATCGCTCCATCTTCGAGGGGGTCTATGTCTTCGCCGCCAACAACTACAGGATGGGCTCCATGGACGAGCGCGACTTCACCACCTATATGGAACTCTTCGAGTGCATGATGAGCGTGGTGAGGAAGCCCGACCTGATGGTCTATCTCAAGGCTTCGCTGCCACGCTTGGTGGACCACATCCAGCAGCGGTCGCGCAGCTATGAGGAGAAGATGCCCATCGAATACCTGCGGAATCTCAACAGGCTCTACGACGACTTCATCTTCAACAAATACGACGGGCGCAAACTCATTGTCGAGACCGACCACTTGGACCTGCGCGACAATGAGGACGACTTCCACAATCTGACAGAACAAATCAACAAAGAATTATGCATATAGCCATAGCCGGAAACATCGGAAGCGGAAAGACCACGCTGACCAAGATGCTTGCCTCGCGGTTCGGATGGACTCCCCATTTCGAGCCCGTTGACAACAATCCCTATCTTGAGGATTACTACAAGGACATGAACCGATGGTCGTTCAACCTGCAAATCTACTTCCTCAACAAGCGGTTCCACGATGTGGTGGAGATAGCGCAGAGCAACGACACCATCATCCAGGACCGCACCATCTTCGAGGATGCCTGCATCTTCGCCCCCAACCTCCACGACATGGGGCTGATGAGCGACCGCGACTTCGACAACTACACCGACTTGTTCAATCTGATGATCTCGCTGGTGAGGCTGCCCGACCTGCTCATCTATATCCGAACGGGCATCCCGAGGCTTGTGGAGCACATCCAGAAGCGCGGGCGCGACTATGAGCAGACCATGCGACTCGACTATCTCAAGGGTCTCAACCGCCGCTACGAGGACTGGATTGCGGGCTACAAGGGGAAGATGATGGTCATCGACGGCGACACCGTCGACTTCGAGGGAAGCCCCAAGGACTTCGGACGCATCGCCGACCGCATCGACTCTGAACTCTATGGCCTCTTTGCCGGGAAATGATGAGGGACAAACAAGAAACGCCCCCTAAGCCTCACCTCTCTGAGGGAAGAGCTTAGGGGGCGTTTTGGGTTGGCCTCACTCCGTCAGGTCGTATTGCAGGTGGCGCATGGGGTGGCCGCCCCATTCCGTGTCGTTCACATATTGGAAGCCGATGGAGCGGTAGAGCTTCTCGGCCTTGGGGTTGCCCTTGTCCACCAGCAGCCCCACCTTGGCGAATTTCAGCCGCCGGCCTTTCTCGATGGTGGCCTTGAGCAGCTCGGTGGCCACTCCGCGATGGCGGAAGTTCTGGTCCACGCAGAGGCTGTCGGCATAAAGCTCTCCGGCCTGTGTCTCGGGTGGGATTTGACTGTGGTCCATGCCGAAGCGCTTGAGCGACTCCTCGACGAAGGGCTTGCGCAGCCGCGTCAGGGCCGCCCCGTCGTAGCTCACGCAAACGCCCATCAGCTCGTTGTCGTCGCTTAGGGCAACGATGGAGTTGAGGAAACTATACTGTGAGTCGGTGCGCTCCACGAGGCTGGTGATGAGCTCGTGGAAGTCGGCCAGACCGTGTTCGGGGCCGGCAAAGTTGAGGCAGCACTCATGATTCATAGCCTCCATGATGCGCGAGGCTATCCATGAAGCCCAGGCACGCTGGGCGGGAACAATTTCCATAGGTTTTGGGTTTATTGTTAGTGGTGGAAGGGAGCTATTTCTCCGCGTCGCCGCGGTCCATGTCTTTGAGCACGGCCACGGCCTCTTCCACCGAATTGATAGAGTCTACATGCATCAGCCGGCGACCCTTCACCTCCTTGATGGCGCAGCGGCGAGGGTTGCGGCCTATATAGTTGAGCACATTGTCGAACGCCTTGCTCTTGTAGTAGGCGCTGAGGGGATTCGACACGAACTGCATCACCATCTTGCCATTGCGCAGGGTGAGCTTCTCGCAGCCCAAACGCTTGCCTATCCGTCGGAGCTGCACCACGCGCATGAGCTCCTCTCCCTCTTTCGGGATGGGGCCGAAGCGGTCGATGAGCCGTTTGCGGTAGTCGTCGAGCGCGTGGTCGTCTTCTATGTTGTCGAGTTCGCGATAGAGCAGCATCCGCTCGCCGCTGCCCGGCACGTAGGTGTCGGGGAAGTACATTTCCAAGTCGCTGTCCACGGCGCAGTCCTCCACAAACTCGTCGCCGCTGAACTCCTTGCCCCTTGCCATTTCCTCGGCATAGAGGTCGCTGAACTCGTCGTTCTTGAGTTCGGTCACGGCTTGGCTGAGTATCTTCTGATAGGTCTCATATCCCAAGTCCTCCATGAATCCGCTCTGCTCTGCGCCCAACAGGTTGCCCGCTCCGCGTATGTCGAGGTCCTGCATGGCCAGGTTGAATCCGCTGCCCAGCTCGGAGAAGTTCTCCAAGGCCTCCAACCGTCGCCGGGCGTCGGCCGGCAGCACGCTCTTGGGTGGCGCCAAAAGGTAGCAGAACGCCTTGCGGTTGCTCCTGCCCACCCGGCCACGCATCTGATGGAGGTCGCTGAGACCGAACCGCTGCGCGTCGGCTATGATGATGGTGTTGGCGTTGGGTATGTCGATGCCGTTCTCCACGATGGTGGTGGAGAGCAGCACGTCGTAGTCGTAGTTCATGAATCCGAGTATGATTTTCTCCAGTTCCTCGGGATTCATCTGCCCGTGGCCTATCGCCACCCGGCAGTCGGGCACATACTTGTGGATGAGGTTGGCCATCTCCTGCAGACTGTTGATGCGGCTGCACACGAAATACACCTGTCCGTTGCGGCTCATCTCGAAGTTGATGGCGTCTGCGATGACCTCGTGGCCAAAGGTGGTCAGCTCGGTCTGTATGGGATAGCGGTTGGGAGGCGGCGTGCGTATGATGCTCATGTCGCGTGCCCCCATGAGCGAGAATTGCAGTGTGCGCGGAATGGGAGTCGCCGACATCGTGAGGGTGTCGACGTTGGTCTTGAGCGTGCGCAGCTTCTCCTTTGTGGCCACTCCAAACTTCTGTTCCTCGTCGATGATGAGCAGCCCCAAGTCGTGCCATTTCACCTGTTTGCCAATCAGCTTGTGGGTGCCGATGAGTATGTCTATCTTGCCCGCCTCAAGGTCGGCGAGGATTTGCCGCGTCTGTTTGGTCGAGCGCGAGCGGGAGAGGTAGTCCACGCGCACGGGGAAGTCGTGCAGTCGCTTGGCGAAGGTTTGGTAGTGCTGGTAGGCGAGCACAGTGGTAGGCACGAGCACCGCCACCTGCTTGGAGTCGCAGGCCGCCTTGAATGCCGCTCGTATGGCCACTTCGGTCTTGCCGAAGCCCACGTCGCCGCAGATGAGCCGGTCCATGGGATGTGCGCTCTCCATGTCGGCCTTGATGTCTTGCGTGGCCTTGAGCTGGTCGGCCGTGTCCTCATAGAAGAAGCTTGCTTCCAGCTCGTGCTGCATGAACGAGTCGTGGCTGTAGGCGAAGCCCTTCACATACCGCCGTTTGGCATAGAGCCTGATGAGGTCGCGGGCGATGTCCTTGATGCGCTTCTTGGCCCGCTCCTTCATGCGGTCCCATGCGCCGGTGCCGAGCACGCTCAGCCGTGGCGGCTGCCCAGTCTCGCTTGAGCGGTATTTGCTGATTTTATAGAGCGAGTGGATGGACACGTCCACCTTGTCGTTGTGCTGGTAGATGATGCGGATTACCTCCTTGAATCCGTTGCCCGAGGGCACTCGCAGCAAGCCGCCGAACTTGCCGATGCCATAGTCGACGTGGACTATGAAGTCGCCCGGCTCCATTTCTTGCAGTTCTTTCATCGTGAGGGCCATCTTGCCGCTTCGGGCTCGGTCGCTCCGCAGGCTGTACTTGTGGAAGCGGTCGAATATCTGGTGGTCGGTGAAGCAGCAGATGCGCAGCTTGTTGTCGGCGAATCCCTCGTGGATGGTCTTCTCCACGGGCGTGAACTCCACGGGCCGCTGCGTCCACTCGCCGTCTTGCAGAGCCATCTTGGCCCCGCTGTCGTCCATTCCGTTGAAGATGTCGCGCAGCCGTTCCTGCTGCCGCTGGCTGTCGGCGAGAATATAGATGTGGTAGCCCTTGAGTAGATAGCTCTCAAGCGACTGCCGGAGCAGGTCAAAGTTCTTGTGGAAAAGCGGCTGGGGCGAGATGTCGAAGTCCAACTTGGCCTGGGGAGTCTCCTTTCCGTCGCCGCAGAGTTCTGCGAGGCGCATGGGCTTCATGGCCTCGTCAAACTGCGATAGCGGCAACAGCGTGTTCTCGCTCTTCAGCTCGTCGAGTATCTGTTGCTCCTCCACCTCTGTTGCCCCGCTCATTCGGTCGGCCAAGGCCTGCGAGGAGAATCCTTGTTCGTAGACGTGGGCGATGGTCTGGCGGATGTAGTCGAAGTCCTTGGCCACAACCACGGTGTCGTTGGCCAAGAACGAGAGGAAGGGTATCTTCTCTTCCTTGACGCCCGCAAGCTCTGGCACGATCTCTATCTCTTGCTTGATGTCCTTCGACAGCTGGTCCTCCACCTCGAAGGTGCGGATGCTCTCTATCTCGTCGCCGAAGAAGTCGATGCGGTAGGGCCACTCGCAGCTGAACGAGAAGACGTCGACGATACTTCCGCGCACGGCAAACTGCCCCGGCTCGTAGACATAGTCCTGCTGGGAGAAGCCGAATGAGCGCAGGCGGCGCTCCACGTCGATGATGTCGATGGTTTGTCCCCGCTTGAGCGATAGCCGCCGTTCGTCGAGGTGCCGCCTCGACACCACCAGCTCGGCCATGGCCTCCGGGTGGGTGACGATATATAGATAGGGAGAGGAGTCGTCGCCGGCACTGCGCGACGACAGACGCGTCAGGACTTCGGTGCGCAGAATCTCGTTGGCGGAGTCCCGCTGGCCATACTTCACGGCGCGTTTATAGCCCGATGGATAGAACAGCACGTTGTCGCCGCCGATGAGTTGTGTGAGGTCGTGATAGAAGTAGCCCGCCTCGTCGGCATCCTGCATGACGAACAAGAGGCAGCGGCCCACCCTCGCGGCCACGGCGGCAAACACAACGGCACTGGCCGATGCCTGCAGACCACCCAATTCGATGGTGCGGATGGAGTCGTCGGCCAATGTTCTGAGGAGCGCCTCCGTGGCGGGAGACTTGGCATAAAGATGGAGAAACTCTTGGGTGGTCAATGGATGTCAGCCTTTGATTTTGGGATATTTCCTGAACCACCCGTCAAGGCGCAGGCGCATCACGCCAAGGAAGGCCTCGCCGAAGATGCCACCGCTCATCTTGCTCGTTCCCTCACGGCGATTGACAAACACCACGGGTACTTCCTTGATCTTGAAGCCTATCTTGTAGGCGGTGAACTTCATCTCTATTTGGAATCCGTAGCCCTTGAAGCGTATCTGGTCCAGGGGGATGGTCTCCAGCACCCGGCGGCGATAGCATACGAATCCCGCCGTGGTGTCGTGTACCTTGAAGCCGGTGACGATGCGCACATACTGCGAGGCGAAGTAGCTCATCAGCACGCGCCCGATGGGCCAGTTGACCACGTTCACCCCACAGACATAGCGCGAGCCGATGGCCACGTCGTAGCCCTCGTCGTGGGTGGCGTGGTAGAGTCGCGGCAGGTCGTTGGGGTTGTGGCTGAAGTCGGCGTCCATCTCGAAGATGTAGTCGTAGCGGTGTTCCAGCGCCCATTTGAAGCCTGTGATGTAGGCCGTGCCCAATCCCTGTTTGCCCTTGCGCTTGATGATGAACAGACGGTCGGCGAACTCTCCGCCCATCAGACGCTCCACGATGGCGGCGGTGCCGTCTGGGCTTCCGTCGTCGATAACAAGGATATGAAAGCACTTCTCCAAGCCAAACACGGCCCGGATGATCTTCTCTATATTCTCCTTCTCATTATAGGTGGGGATGATGACTATGGAATCGCTGGAATTCATCGCTATAAATTTTTATTATTGCAAAGATACGAATATTATTATGAAAAGCGAAGAAATATTGATAAATTTTCGCCCAAAAGCCTGTTGCCCGCGGTCTGTGCGGGGGATGGCCTACTGGTCGGGGTTCTCCACATAGCCTTGGTATTCGGGCGCGAGGCCACCCATCACGGCATCGTAGGCCAGCTTCTCCGTGCGGGCGATGTTGTCGCGCCCCTGCCCCTCGGGGAGGATGGGCTCGTGGATGGTGAGCTTCAGCGGATGCCACTCCACGAAACGGAAATCGCGCATCCGCGGCATGACATTGAACGAGCCGTTGATGGTGAGCGGCACCACGGGCAGCTGCAGCTCGTCGGCCAGCATGAACGCCCCGCGGCGAAACTTGCCCATGTGGCCGGTGAACGTGCGCGCTCCCTCTGGAAACACAACGAGCGACATGCCCTCGCACAGAATCTCCCGCGCCTGCTCGTAGCTCTTGCGGATCTTGCTGGCTCCGCCACGGTCCACGAAGATGTGGTGGGCGCACTGCGAGGCATAGCCCACAAGGGGGATGCGCCTGAGCTGGTGCTTCATCATCCACTTGAAGTTGCGGTTGAGGAAGCCATAGATCAGGAAGATGTCGAATGCGCCCTGGTGGTTGGCCACGAACACATAGCTCTGGCCCTTCTTCAGATGCTCGCGCCCCTCCACCCTGACGGGGAGGAAGAGCAGCCTGACGGTGGCCTGCGACCAGTAGCGGCCCGGGTAGTAGCCCCAGAAGTGGCCGTTGCCAATCAGGCAGCCCACCACCGTGGTGATGGCTGTCGCGATGGTGAGGAGGAGGAAGAGTGGCAGGAAGACCACGATTTGGTACGTGCGGTAGAGTATTTTCATTGTCCTTGCTTTAGGGTGATGACTACGATTTCGGCCGGCATGTTGAACCGGAAGGGCACCAAGGCTCCTATGCCACCTGTGACATAGAGCATGCGGCTGCCCTCGCGGTAGAGTCCATAGTCGGGGTCGCCGTGCAGCGCCGTGGGGCGTAGGCCGAACACGCTCATCTGCCCGCCGTGGGTGTGGCCGCTGAGGGTGAGCTGCACGTTGGAGTGGGGGAGGATGTCCTTGTGCCAAGCCACGGGCGAATGCTGCAGCATCACCACGAAGCTCCTCTTGTCCACCCCGCGGAGTGTCTGCATGAGGTTGGCTCGCTCGGGATAGATGCCGTTGCCGAAGTTGCCCTCGCCGGCTATCACGATGGAGTCTTGTCCTCGGCGCACGACGTGGTGGCTGTTTTCGAGCAGGTGCCAGCCACACGCCCGCTCCAGCTCCCGGATGAGCCTCTCGTTGGCGGCCTTCACGCTGTCGGTGGCCGAGATGTAGAAGCTGTAGTCGTGGTTGCCGAGCACCGACCACACGCCGTCCTTGGCCCTAAGGATCGACAGCTGTCCCATGAAAGGGCGGATCTCATCGGGCTGCAGGTTCTGCAGGTCGCCCGTGAACACGATCATGTCGGGCCGTTGGGCGTTGATGCTGTCCACATCGCGCGCGAGCATTCGGCTCAGCGAGCCCTTGAACGAGCCCACGTGGGCGTCGGAGAAAAGCACGATGCGGTAGCCGTCGAACTTGGTGGGGAGGTCCTTGAAGCTCAGGTCCACACGCCTCACCGCAAACTGGCGGATGCCGAACACACAGGCGTAGAAGTAGCACACGATGACGCTGATGGCCACGAAGACGCCCCCCATGTCGCCATAGTTGTGGCGCATGCGGAAGAGCCGCTGCAGGCCCAACCCCGCAAACGAGCAGAGGGCGAAGAAGAACTTCGGCCCCGAGAGGAAGGCGAACAGCCCCATGTATATCTTCAGCCACACCACGTCGGCCGGCGCGAAACTCCTCACTCCAGCCAAGGCCACGGTGTAGCCCACCATCACCAGCGTGGGGACCCACCATGCGAGCCTGCGCCACGGATGACGCCTGAAATGCTTGCGCAGGAAGTGGCAGTCGATGTAGATCTCGGGCAGCACGATGGCAAGCAGCAGCGGTATGAGTATTCTGTATATCAAGTGTTCAGTCGTTTCGTAAGTTGGCCTGCAGGAACGGTCTAAGGCGGCTTGCCGTGGTGCCGCGCCTGCGGGCGTAGTCGTTGAGCTGGTCCTCGCCGATGGGACCCAGCGCGAAATAGCGCGCCTGGGGATGGGCGAGCATGAGACCCGACACGCTGGCGTGGGGCATCATCATGCCGCTCTCGGTGAGTCGGATGCCGATGGAGCCGAAGTCGATGAGCTTGTCGAGGATGAAGTTGACGCTGGTGTCGGGCATGGAGGGATAGCCCACTGCGGGTCGTATGCCTTGGAACCGTTCGGCGTGGAGCTCCTCCGTGGTCAAGCTCTCGTTGGGGGCGTAGCCCCAGTAGTGTCGCCTCACTTCAAGGTGCATCATCTCTGTGGCGGCCTCGGCCAGCCGGTCGGCCAGCGTCTGGGCCAGGAGCGAGGCGTAGGGATCGGCGCCGGCTTGGGCCATGGCGGGGTCGGTGGTGGTGGCGAAGACACCTATGGTGTCGGCCACGCCCGATGACAGCGGGCGCACAAAGTCGGCCAGGCAGAGGTCGGGCTCATTGCCGCCGTGCTGCTGGCGCAGCAGTGGGATTCGCCCCTCGTCGGTCACGATGTCGTCGCCGTCGCTGCCAGCGTCGAAGAGCGCGAACACGGCCCGGGCCTCGTAGCGTGCTTCCCATTGGGAGAGCATGGCCTCGGCGTCGCGGCGCAGTTGGAGCCGCTGCTGCTCGGGCTTGCCGTTCATCCCCCATGCGTGGAAGAAGTAGGCCCAGTTGACGAGTGGGCGCAGCACGGCCACCTTGTAGTGGAGTGTATGGCGCATCTTCATGGGTTGTCGAACTTCAGTTGCTCGCCCTTGCTGTCGGGTGCGAATATACCTTTATTATATATATGACGTCCGTTGCAGTAGGTGTGTTCCACGCGCCAGTTGAAGGTGTGTCCTTCCAATGGGCTCCACTTGCATTTGCTCTGTATCAGCTCCTTGGTCAATGTCCACCGGGCGTTGGGCCTCACGATGGTGACGTCGGCATGGTAGCCTGGGCGCAGGTAGCCCCTGCGGCTGATGCCGAAGAGGCGTGCGGGATGGTGGCACATCAGTTCCACGATCCGCTCTATGCCCAGCACGCCCTCGTCGGCCAGCTGCAGCATGCTGACCAGTGAGAACTGGATCATGGGCATGCCCGACTTGGCCGTGGCGGCTCCTCCCTGCTTCTCCTCCAAGAGGTGGGGTGCGTGGTCGGTGCCCACGGTGTAGATGCGGCCGCTGGCTACGGCCTGTCGCAGTGCCTGCTTGTCGGCGGCGGTCTTCACGGCGGGGTTGCACTTGATGAGTGCTCCCAAGCGGGCGTAGTCGCTGTCGTCGAAGAGCAGGTGGGCCAGTGTGGCCTCGCCCGTGATTTGGGGCAGGCTTGTGTCCGTTGGCATGTCGAGCAGTTGCAGCTCGCGTGCCGTGGAGAGGTGGGCGATGTGGAGGCGCGTACCGTGGCGTCGGGCCAGTTCCACGGCCTTGGCCGACGAGGCGTAGCATGCCTCGGCCGAGCGGATGAGCGGATGCCGGCTGATGTCGGGGTCCGGGCCCATGGCGGCCTTGGCCTCGCGCATGTTGCGGTTGATGATTTCGGTGTCCTCGCAGTGGGCCATCACGGGCAGGTGGAGGCGCGCCGCCTCGCCGAACACGCTGTCGAGGGCCTCGCGCCGGTCCACGAGCATGTTGCCCGTGCTGGCTCCCATAAACAGCTTGATGCCCGGGATGAGCGAGCGGTCGATCTGGTGGAAGAGGCTGGCGTTGGTGTTGGTGGCTCCGAAGAAGAAGCCATAGTTGACGTGGCTCTCCCCGGCGGCCAATTGCCATTTCTGCTCCAAGGCCTTGATGGTCGTGGTCTGCGGCACGGTGTTGGGCATTTCCAGATAGGAGGTGACCCCACCGTAGGCGGCGGCCCGGCTCTCACTCTCGATGTCGGCCTTGCGGGTGAGTCCCGGCTCGCGGAAGTGGACATGGCTGTCGATGATGCCGGGCAAAACAAAACACCCCGTGGCATCTACCGAGTGCTGGTAGCTGCCACGGGGGCGGATGTTTCCTTCCTGGATGTCGGCTATGACGCCGTCGTTGATGATGAGCGAGCCGTAGAAGGTGCGGCCCTCGTTCACGATGCGTCCGCCGTATATCAAAGTTGTCATCTCATTTCGTTCTTGAGTGGTTCAACGTGAGGCGGAGTCTTTCGGTTGGGCCATCTGGTGGGGCGTGGGGGCCGCTGCGGCGGCCGGAGTGGCCGGAGCCTGCTCAGAGCCGTTCATGATGCGCTCGTTCTCCTGGGCCTTGCGGTAGTATTGGCTCACGAGGGGATTGCTCTTGAACTTCTGCGGGGCGCGGCTCATGATCTCCTCCACCCAGGCGTCGGTCATCGGCACGCCGTTGAAGCGCATGGAGCAGGCGTTGAGGAACACCCAGGGTCCAAGCACATTGTCGAAGTTCTCCGTCACGAAACCGGTCAGCAGCTTGTCCATCCTGTCGTTGAGCTCGTGGCTTTTCTTCTCCACCTCCACTTGCACGGCGTTCATGTCCTCTCCGTTCATCATGGCCTGGTAGGGGCGGCGCTGAAGCTCGGAATACTGGTTGATGATTTGCTGGTATTTACGCATGAAGTCTGACAGCTTGTCGTTGAGCGGTGTGCCTGTGGCCGAGCTCTGCGTGTTGTCGTCCTTCACGGTTATGTCGCCTTCCTCAAGCACCACCGGCAGCTGCCCTATCATGGCCACGCGCACGGAGTCCACGGTTCCGGAAAAGGAGAATTGTCCGTGCACTACCTCGCAGGAATCGATGTTCTTGGGCTCGTTGTTGTGCAACACCGTGAGGTAGATCTTGCTCTCCTCCAAGTTGGAGTCGTTGGAAGTGCCCTTGATGTTGTAGGTGCCGGCACACGAGGCGAAGCACGCTGCAGAGAGTGTTGTAAATGCGTAAAGAAGTTTATTCATACTCGACCTTGTTTCGTAACCACAAAGGTAATATCAATTATTCGGGTAAAAAAGAAAATTTATCGAATTTAATTTTCTACGGTGTTCTTTTATGTTTTTTTTTCAAACGTCGGCTATTTCCCCTCCCCGTCAGGTGTTGTGTCCTTTTTCAGCTCCATCGAGATTCGCGTGGCGGTGTACATTTCGAGGATGGCCGCGATGAGCAGCGCAAGCACCCATTTGTTGCCCATGGCGTTGAGATAGTCGATGTCGTTGTTGAAGAGGGGCCGCGTGATGAGCCACATGTTGTCTATCATCAGGAATCCGGCGATGATGAAGAGCAGGTCGGCCACGCCCTGTATGCGCTTGAGTCGCCGCACCACGAAGTTGCGCCCCTCATAGCTCTGCATGGTCTGCATCAGGCAGAACATCACTGCCCCTATCAGATAGGCCCAGCTGCAGACGCGCCTGGCGTCGACGTTCCACAGCACCACGGCAAAGCCTATCGCACCGAGTGTCATGATTCCGCCGCCCACCATGAAAACGGTGCTCTGCCACTTGTTGAGTTCTTTCATTCTGTTGTCTTTGAGATTATTCGTTGTCGTCTGTCTGGCCAAACTTGTCGTTGGTCTCGGGAGCCTTCTTGTCGTCGCTCAGCACGTAGATGTCCTCGTTGTCGGCCTTCATGAAGTATTGCTCGCGCGCTATCTTCTCTATGGCGTTTGGATTGCGCTTCAGCTCGTCAAGCTTCCTGATGTTGTTGGCGTTGCGCTCCTTGTAGTTGTTGATCTCGTCCTCCAAGTCGTCAATCTGCAAGTTGAGCTGCACGAGCCTCATAACGCTGTTCTCGTCGAAAAACACCACGATGAGCGTGCCCACTATAATCACGATGGCGTATTTATAATGGGACAGAAACGACCAGAAACCATTTAGTCTGTTTGGCATGTTGCGTTGTTTTGCTTGCAAAGGTAGCAGAAATCGAGCGAAGAACAAAACAAACGGATTGTTTTTTTTCAACCGCGGCGAATGGGACACAGCCCTCCTGATGGCTCCCGCGTTGGCCAAAGGCCGTCTCCCGCTTGGGTGCTTGTTCTTGAAGAAAGGGCTGGCAGCCGATGAAAATGGTCAGCTGGCCGATGGAAAATGGTCTCACAGCCAATGGATAATGGGCTGTATAACAGTGTGGCAGCTGACACACAACAATGGAGCAGCTGTCACACAACAGTAGAACAACCGTCACACAACAATGGGACAACCGTCACAGATGTTGAAAAAGCGACAGCAAAATGTAGTTTAACGTTTTTGGTTGACTACTTTAAGCCTTATTTTTAATGTTGGTTGACCCGGTTAAACATTACTTTTATATTTGGTTGATACATGTGCG
>SFCY01000004.1 GCA_004558865.1 Bacteroidales bacterium | reverse complement strand
AACGTCAAGTCTCATCGGTCGTGTAGCCCGCTACACTCCCTCTTCAACTTACGTTTTGAGTCTCGATAGCTGGCAGAATACGCCTCGACCTAATTTTTATAACCGACCTTTAAAACTTTTGCAACGCCAACGTAACAACTTTGAACGACCTTTGCACCAAAATCAATCCAACCACACAATGAGAAGACTCTTCCTTATGACGGCTGCGTTCTTGGTAGCGATGGGAACCGGCGCACAAGAGAACAAGGACCAAAGGACATTGGACATTCACGGAACCATCCGCGGCAAGTATGAATACCAGACCAAGGAGCGGGAGGGGCGCTTCGAGGTGCGCAACGCCCGCTTCAGCCTCTCGGGCAATGTGAACGACCGCGTGGGCTACAAGGCCGAGATAGACCTCTCGGAGGAGGGGAAGATCAAGATGCTCGACGCCTACGGCCGTGTCAACCCGTGGAACTCGCTGCAGCTCACCATTGGCCAGATGCGCGTGCCCTTCACCATCGACGCCCACCGCTCGCCCCACCAGCAGTATTTCGCCAACCGCTCGTTCATCGCCAAGCAGGTGGGCAACGTGCGCGACGTAGGCTTCACGGCGGGCTACACCTTCCGTCCCGGCTTCCCCGTCATTCTTGAGGCCGGCCTCTTCAATGGCTCGGGGCTGACCAACCAAAAGGATTTCTGGACCAACAAGGTGAACTTCTCCGCCAAGGCACAGATGTTCTTCCCGGGCGGTTTCAACCTCACGCTGAGCACGCAAAAGGTGCGCCCCGACCAAGTGGGCATCATGATGTACGACGCCGGAGCCTACTATCAGGCCAAAGGCTGGCACATCGAGGCCGAGTATCTCTACAAGCACTACTCCAACAACGCCTTCGACGACGTGCACGCTTTCGACGGCTTTGTCAACTACGACATCAAGGTGGGCGGCAAGAAGCCCCTCATCCGCAAGGTCTCGCCCTTGGTGCGCTACGACTACATGTCGAACCACAGCGACGGCACAGCCAACGAAGCGGGGAAACTCTACATCACCGACTACCAGCGGTCGCGCATCACAGGCGGCGTGACGCTGTCGTTGGGCGGCCCGTTTGTATCAGACCTGCGCCTCAACTACGAGAAGTATTTCTATCGCGACGGCGCGCAGCCCAAGGTGTCGGAAAGGGACAAAATTGTCTGCGAGCTGATGGTGAGATTCTAATCTTATCTTTATAAAGAAGGAGGTACCGCACGTATGCGGTACCTCCCTTTCCGTTTATACTCGAAACGCGTTGAAGCTTATTTGCTACGCCACAATCCATGGAGATTGCAATATTCGCGGGCGTAGACTTCCTTGGCATCGGTTTTGAACTCAGCCACGGGCTTGTCGGTGGGAGTAAGATACTTGCGCAACACCTCGTTGTCGCTGGTGATGAGTTCTATCATCTGGATGTAGTGGGCTTCTGTCATCGGATGCTCCACCTCGCCAACCTTGACAAGATAGCCGCCATCGATTTTCTCCACGATTGGCACATGCTTCTCGGTGGCTGCGTCGGTAGTGTTCTCTTTCAACAGATTGAATCCACAGACTTCCTTCTCGGTCGCCACGACGACCTCTACGACATTGCCGCATTCAGGGCATTTATACATTTCATTTATTTTTGCCATAATTGATTCTATTTTGGTTATTGAAATCTACATGCACAAAGATAATGCTTTTTCACCAATAAATCAAATTTTCAAATACATTTTAACCAAATCCAACAATTATCTACAAGTACGCAACCCTATTCAGCGAATCGTTGGCGCCTCGCCCATCTTCTACCGCGCAAGCACAGTGCATCGCCCGCCCATCCCGTGTGACGGTTGGTCTATTGTTGTGTGACAGTTGGCCTGCTGTTGTGTGACGATTGGTCTACTGTTGTGTGACAGTTGACACACAACTTGAGGCCGGTTCTAAAAATTTGATTTAGAAAATTAGACGAGGTGGGCGATAGGCCAATACGCTTCGACCTAATTTTTAGAACCGGCGTAAATGGTTCTGTCGGCACTGATTGGAAAAGCAGATGACGAAAACATCCCGGAAGCAGGTGGGAGCCAGCTTCCGGGATGTGTGGCATGGGGAGACGCAACGAGCCTACTTGCCCTGCTTGCGTTTGCGGTACTCCATCAGCACTCCACCCACGATGAGCAGGAGCAGCACCACATAGCCCACGTAGGCCACCGTCTCGGTGCGGTCGATGCTCTTCGGGAAGAAGGCGAGCTCCACCTTGTGGCTGCCAGGAGCGATGCGGATGGCACGCAGCACATAGTTGACACGTCCCACCTCGACGGGCTTGCCATCCACCTTGGCCGTCCATCCGGGATAGTAGACCTCGGAGAACACCAAGACACCGCCCTTGTCGCTCTGCACCTCGTAGGCCAACTGGTTGGGCTCGTAGGAGGTAATCTTCACCACCGACACATTGCCCTGCCTGACCGACTGGCCCAGCACAGACTCAAACTTCTTGTCGGCCACAGCCTCGTGGCGCAGGTTGCACTTACCCAATCCGTCGAGCTCCTCGTTGGCGTTGTTGACGTAGGTCACCTTGTCTACGAACCACGCATTGCCATACACGTAGGGATTCTGCAGCGGCATGGTCTTGCCCTCCTGCAAGGGCAGGATGAAATACTTGGCGTTGAGCATGTTGAGTACCGGCCACACGGAGTCGCCGGCCACCTGCGTCATGTCGCCGCCGGTCTGGGCCAGGGCGCCCATCGTCTTTTGCATTTCGGGCGCGATGTAGGCTTCGATGAGCTCTTGGTAGCGGCGCAGCTTGGCAGGATGGTAGCCGCCGATGGACTTGTGGTAGTAGGAAGTCTCGTTCTCGTTGAAGGTGTTGCTGGCAAAGTTCAGCACCCGGTAGTCGAGCGACTTGTCCTGAAGAATGTACTCGTCGGCGGCAGTCTTGGGCTGCGGCAGGTCGCGCGCGCTCTTCTCCACAAACATGTCATCGTTGAGATAACGCTTGTCGACAAGCCACATATCGAGCAGGCAAAGCACGGCGATGCCCCCCACCATGAACTGGGCCGAGAGCTTGCGATACTTGAAGAGCAGCAGGAAGACCATGCCCACCAAAATGACGCCGAAGGAGCGCCAGCAGTCGGAGGTGAAGATGGCCTCACGCACAGTGCGCAGGTTGGCCTCAAAGCCCGAAATGTAGGCAGCGGCGTCGCTGCCCTGCTTGGCAATCTCGTTGAACTGCTGCATCTCCGAACTGGAAATGAAATCGGAGAAGAACACGTTGGGCATCAGGGCGAACAGCACGCAGACACCGCCCGTGAGGGCAAACGATGTCCACACCCACCGCATCTTCTTGGCCAGGATGTCGGGCTCGTCGACAATCTTCTTCAGGGCCATCATGGCCAGGAGGGGAATGGTGAACTCGGCTATGACGAGAATGGAGGCCACGGTGCGGAACTTGGAATACATGGGAACGTAGTCGAGGAAGAAATTGGTGAGCGGCATGAAGTTCCTGCCCCAAGCCAAAAGTATGCTCAACACGGTGCAGACCAACAAGGCCCACTTCATCGGCCCCTTGACGATGAAGAGCGAGAGCACGAAGAGCAGCAACACAAATGCTCCCACATACACGGGGCCGCTCGTGCCGGGCTGCTCTCCCCAGTACTGCCCCACCTGCTGATAGAACTGCAGGTATTGCGGGTCGGCCTTCTCCATGGCCTTGGTGTTTTGCGACATAGGCACCGACGCCCCACCCTTGGTGTTGGGAACGAGCAGTGTCCACGTCTCGCCAATGCCGTAGCTCCACTGCGTCACGTAGTCGCGGTCGAGTCCTGAGCTGGTCTGGTTGGCCGAGTTCTTCTTCACCAACTCGCTCTTGCCGCGCATGGTGTCCTTGGCATACTCGTAGGTGTGGTAGAGATTGCTCAGATTGAGCGCCACACCTATCAATCCGCCAACGGCACAGACGGCAGTAGCCTTGAGGAAGTCGGCCATCCGACGCTGCTTGATGGCAATGACCAGGAAGGCGATGACCATGGCCAAGATGATGAACAGGTAATAATAGGTCATCTGCACATGGTTGGCGTCTATCTCAAAGGCCGTGAACACTGCCGTAAGAATCAAGCCCCAAAGGAATTTGCCACGATAGGCGAGCACAATGCCGGCTATCATGGGCGGCAGATAGGCAAGAGCCATCACTTTCCACATGTGGCCCGCGGCGATGATGATGAAGAAATAGCTGCTGAACGCCCAGATGATGCTGCCCAACACCGCAAGGTACTGGCGGAAGTTGAAAGCGCGCAGCAGGATGTAGAATCCCAACAGATAGACAAACACGTAGACGACGCACACGGGCAGCCCGAGCTGATACACCTTCTCGGCGCCCTTGAGCATGTCCTGACTCTTATACGACGGCGACAACTGATAGGTGGGCATACCGCTGAAGATGGAGTTGGTCCAGCGGGTCGTCTGCCCTGTCTTGGCCTTATACTCCAAAAGCTCCTGGCTAATGCCACGGCCAGCTGCGGAGTCGTGCTGGAAGAGGATGCGGCCGTCGATGTCGGCCGGCATGAAATAGACAAAAGAGATGACGGCAAACAGAATCACCGCCAGGATGTCGGGGAGACACTTCTTCAATGTATTCATTCGTTGTAGAATTAGTTTTCGTTGTTTGAATCCGCAATTACGGGGTTGTCTGCTTCTATATGACTAAATCGTTGGCACTGGCTTTGCAATAGGAGGTGCGTCGTCATGACGCACATTCTTGCACGGCGAGACGCCGTGCCTCCTACTTGCCTGCTGCAAAATTACAAAAATATAATGACTAATGGCGAAGTTTATGAAGAGTTTTTCGTAAATTTGCAAAGAAAAAGAATCAGAAACACGTCCATCATATTATGGACAATGGTTCAAAACGAAATAGGACGGTGCGCGCCAATTATGAATGATGAATTGTCGAAAGCGGCGCGCGCCCAATTATGAATTGTGAACTATGAATTATAGAAAGGTAGCCATCATCGTGGCCATGGACAAGGAGTTCCAGCAGCTGGAATCCATACTCAGCAACAAACAGACAGAGGAGATTGGACACGGACGACTCGTCACGGGCCAATTGGGCGACAAGGAGATTGCGCTGCAGAAATGTGGAATCGGCAAGGTGAACTCCGCCATAGGCGCCACGCTGCTCATCCAGTCGTTCCATCCCGACCTCATCATCTCCAGTGGCTGCGCGGGGGGAGCCGACCAGAGCCTGAACGTGGGCGACGTGGTGGTGGCACGGCAATGCGCCTACCACGACGCCTATTGCGGCGACAACTGCGAGAAAGGCCAAATCCTCGGCATGCCCGCACGCTTCGAAGCTCCCGACGGACTTGTGGCGACGGCCTTGAGCCTCAACGCAGAGGAGACGCACGTCAGGGCAGGACTCACGGTAAGCGGAGAATGGTTTGTCGACTCGCGCGAGAAGATGCGTTCCATCCTCGACAACTTTCCCGAAGCCGAGGCTGTGGACATGGAGAGTTGCTCCATAGCGCAAACCTGCCACATCTTCGGGGTGGACTTCATCTCCTTCCGCATCATCAGCGACGTGCCGCTCAACGACCACAAAGCCCAGATGTATTTCGACTTCTGGGACCGTATGGCAAATGGCAGCTTTGAAGTGACCAAGAAATTCTTGAACAAAATATAATCAACCCCATTCCCAAGGCATGCCGCTCCCCCCATCTTCGCACCAAAAGGAAGAGGCTTAGGGAGCAGGCGCCAACCCAACTATGAACAAGATTCCATCATTCACCATCGACCACAACCGACTGCTGCGCGGCATCTACGTGAGCCGCAAGGACGCTGTGGGCGCAGAGACCATCACAACATTCGACATCCGCATGAAAGAGCCCAACCGCGAGCCTGTGGTCCACGCCGGCGCGCTTCACACCATAGAGCATCTTGCGGCCACCTACTTGCGCAACGACGCCGAATGGAAAGACCGCGTAGTCTATTGGGGACCAATGGGCTGCCTCACGGGCAACTACCTGATTCTGCAAGGCGACCTCAAGTCGGAGGACATCGTAGACTTGATGCGGCGCACATTCCGCTTCATCGCCGACTACGAGGGCGAGATTCCCGGCGCCGCGCCAAAAGACTGCGGCAACTGGCTTCTCCACGACCTTCCCATGGCAAAGTGGGAAGCCCGCAAGTTCCTCACCGAAGTGCTGGACAACATACGAGAAGAGAACCTGCACTATCCTGAATAAGGGGCAAAAGAGAACGGTCTTCCCCGGAGAAGTCGTCTGTCTCCAGGGAAGACCGCGGTTCGTCTACAGTCCAATCCTGTAGCCCACAGTGAACATGAACCCGTGGGTGCGGGCATCGGAGAGGTCGTTCTTGAACACCTTGCTCAACCCAAGCTCATAGCGGGCGTCAATCAGCACACGCTCATACTCATAGCTAAAGCCGAGAGGAACCGAGAGCAACAGTTTCCGATAATTGTCGCTTTTCTCATCGGATATGCGCTTGTTGTCGCCCATCGCCCAGTGCTGTGTCTCCGTGTCGTAGGTGTAGGACTGCATTTGGTATTTGGCTTTCTGCCCGATGAGGAAAGCAGGCTCCAACCCTACATTCACCGACAATCCCTTGGCCAAATACACGTGGCCCATAATGGGGACGGCCAGATAGTTGAGCCTCACATAAGCGTCGTGGAACGCCATGCCGCTTCCTGACTCTTGGTCCATCGACAACGTAAGGTCCTTGTAGCGCGTGCCGCCCTCGCGATACCACAGTCCGGCCGAAAGGGCCACCAAGGGCGATGTCTGGTACTCCAAATCCAAGCCGCCGCTGATGTTGGAGCGCAGCTTGGTGTCAACATCCCACGTGACGGCGTCGGCAGGAAAATAATCCTTCGTCATGGTGACTACGGAGACTCCAATATGGGGAACGAGCGACCACTTCCCCACTTCATTCTGTGCCACAGACTGCAAACAAGCGGTCAACAGACAAGCGGCAAACATCAAGATTCTTTTCATTGTCACTGCTTTTTTTAGATTGAAACGCAAGGGTATGCGAATTATTACTTCTTTTTTTGTTCCTTTTCTCTTTTGCCATATAAGGTTTCCGGCTCTGCCGCCAAGGGCATCTGCTCTTCCGGCACGACATAGCGGTTGAGGCTGTTGTCCTGCAGGAAGATATGGTTGAGCGTGAACGCCAAGGAGCGCAGCGTCTGCTCGCGCACCGCTGGCTTCAGCTGGCACTCCCACACGGTGATGCAGTGCCACCCCATTTGGGCCAACCGCTGTTGCTCCTGCCGGTCGCGCTGCTGGTTGCGGTGGATTTTGGCCTCCCAAAACTCCACGTTGGTAGTGGGCATGCGGAAGTAGCGGCAGCCCTCGTGGCCATGCCAGAAGCAGCCATTCACAAAGATGCACGTGCGGTAGCGGCGCAGCACCAAGTCGGGGTGGCCGGGAAGACGCGGATTGTTGAGCCTGTAGCGGAATCCCGCCCGCCAAAGGTAATGGCGCACGATAAGCTCAGGCCGCGTGTTCTTGGAACGGATCGCCGCCATTGTCTTATGTCTTTGTCCTGCCGTCAGCTTATCCATCTTGCATCCATTTATAATTCTCCACAGCTCCCAAAACATCCAATTAGGAGGTGCGGCGTCCCGCCGCACATTCCCAAACGGAGTCTTAGCAGGAGGTGCGGCGTCCCGCCGCACATTCTCGCACGGAGGGGACGCCGTGCCTCCTACTTGTCTGCTGCAAAGATAACAAGTTATTGCGAATCTGCTTCCTTTTGTCTCGAAGTTTTTCATCCATCCGTCCCACTTTGGACAACAGAAAACGAAACAAGCGGAGGCATAGGCTGTCTCCGCTTGTGCTCTTGGCATGGATATGGGCCAACTTATTCTTTGTTGGCACGCTTGCGCTCCAAATGGTCGAGGATGATCTTGCGCATTCGCATCGACTTGGGAGTCACCTCCACGTACTCGTCTTCCTTGATATACTCAAGGCATTCCTCCAGACTCATCACGGTCTTGGGAATCACGCGGGCCTTCTCATCGCTGCCGCTCGCACGCACATTGGTGAGCTGCTTGGCCTTTGTGACATTGATCACCAAGTCGTTGTCGTGGACATGCTCGCCCACCACCTGACCGGCATAGACCTCCTCGCCCGGATCGATGAAGAACTTGCCGCGGTCCTGGAGTTTGTCGATGGAATAGGCGTAGGCGGTGCCCGTCTCCAAGGCTATCATGGAGCCATTGGTGCGGCGCACGATGTCGCCCTTATAGGGTTGGTACTCCTTATAGCGGTGGGCCATGATGGCCTCACCCTGGCTGGCGGTGAGCACATTGGTACGCAGTCCGATGATGCCGCGCGAGGGGATGTCGAAGGTAATGTTCACGCGGTCGCCCTCAGGCTCCATGCCCGTAAGCTCTCCCTTGCGGCGCGTCACCATATCCACCATCTTGCTGGAGTAGTCGGTTGGCACATTGATGTCGAGTTCCTCTATAGGCTCGCACTTCTTTCCGTCGATTTCCTTGTAGATCACCTGCGGCTGGCCCACCTGCAACTCGAATCCCTCGCGGCGCATGGTCTCGATGAGCACTGAGAGATGCAGCACGCCACGTCCACTGACAATCCACTTGTCGGTGGAACCTTCTACGGGTGTCACCCGCAGGGCGAGGTTCTTCTCCAATTCCTTCTGCAAACGGTCGTTGATGTGGCGCGAGGTGCAGTATTTGCCCTCTCGGCCGAAGAAAGGAGAGTCGTTGATGGTGAAGAGCATGCTCATTGTAGGCTCGTCAACAGCGATGGGGGGCAGCGGCTCGGGATTCTCAAAGTCGGCGATGGTGTCGCCAATCTCGAAGCGCTCCAAGCCAACCACGGCGCAGATGTCGCCACTCTCCACGGCCTCTGTGCGCTTGTGGCCGATACCCTCAAAGGTGTGCAGCTCCTTGATCTTGGTCTTCTCCTGGGAGCCGTCGCGGTGGCAGATGGTGATGTTCATGCCGTCGCGCAGCGTGCCGCGGTGGACACGGCCCACAGCGATGCGGCCTGTGTAGTTGCTATAGTCGAGCGACGTGATGAGCATCTGGGGCGTACCCTCAAGATGCTTCGGCGCGGGAATCACTTCAACAATCTTGTCGAGCAAATAGTCGATGTTGCCGGTGGGAGTCTTCCAGTCCTCACCCATCCAGCCGTTCTTGGCCGAGCCGTAGACGACGGGGAAGTCGAGCTGGTCCTCGGTGGCGTTAAGTTCGCACATCAAGTCGAACACCATCTCATAGACCTGCTCCGGGCGACAGTTGGGCTTGTCCACCTTGTTGACCACCACGATGGGCTTCAGCCCGATTTGCAGTGCCTTTTGCAGCACGAAGCGCGTTTGGGGCATGGGTCCCTCAAAAGCGTCGACGAGGAGCAGGCAGCCGTCTGCCATATTGAGCACACGCTCAACCTCGCCACCAAAGTCGGAGTGTCCGGGAGTATCGAGAATATTAATCTTTGTGCCTTTCCAGTTGATAGATACGTTTTTCGAAAGAATCGTTATCCCTCGCTCGCGCTCCAGGTCGTTGGAGTCGAGCACTTCCCCGCTGTTGTCCTGGCCGTCACGGAACAGTTTGCCAGCGAGCATCATCTTGTCCACCAAGGTTGTCTTACCATGGTCAACGTGCGCAATAACTGCGATGTTACGAATGTCTTGCATCTTGTTTACCTTAAAATAGCTATTTTAATGGGTGCAAAATTACAAAAAAAACGGCTAATATTTGTGCGTGAGTATAAAAAGTTGTAACTTTGCACCGCATTTTCGGAAAATCCGATGCATTCGACGGCGTTTGGCGGTAGTGATTAAGACCGCGTGCGCTCGAAGGATGTAATGATGCACCAACCATTAATCAACTATCAAAATGTATTTGGACAAAGAGAAGAAGGAAGAGATTTTCGAGCAGAACGGCAAAGGCAAGACAGACACGGGCTCGGCAGAGAGCCAGATTGCCCTGTTCACCTACCGCATCAAGCACCTCACCGAGCACGTGAAGCAGAACCACAAGGACTTTGTGACCACCCGCTCACTGACCAAGCTCGTAGGCAAGCGTCGCGCCCTGCTCGACTACCTCTACGACCGCGACATCGAGCGCTATCGTGCCATCGTGAAGAAGCTCGGCCTGCGCAAGTAATCGCGAATCTTCAACGAGTATTATAGAAAAGGGATGTACACCGCAGTACATCCCTTTTTTGGTACAATAGCGTAGCCGACAAGCCCCGTGCTTGGAGAGGTGAACTCAAGGGAATTGTACTTTTAGGAGTGTAGCGGGCTACACGACCGATGAGACTTGACGTTTTGAGAACGATAGATGCAGAAGACGACCGAAACGACGACTGCACTTTATCGATTTGTCTGTCAGCCTAATTTATAGAACCAGCCTTAGGGCTATTGCTGCCTAAGGATTTGCCTCAGCGGCTTCATCACAAACTCCCGCTCATGGATGTGGGGGTGAGGAATCGTCAGGCGCGGAGTAGTCAGCCGCAAGTTGTCAT
Organism: Bacteroidales bacterium; assembly: GCA_004558865.1. GTDB lineage: Bacteria > Bacteroidota > Bacteroidia > Bacteroidales > Bacteroidaceae > Prevotella. The sequence goes on along the minus strand of SFCY01000004.1, from coordinate 23,292 downwards.
AATATAGGATGTCGATGTCTATCAGCCGGTCGTGATAGACTCCGTTGATAGACTTTTCCTTCCGCCCCAACTCACGCTCAATCCGCTGCGTCGCCTCAAGCAGGGCCATGGGCGACAAGCCTGTGCGGAGGGAGCAGCAGGCGTTCAAGAACCGGTGGGAGGATTGGAATCCCCACGGCTCTGTCTCTATGAAGGACGACACGCGCTCCAGCGGCCCAACACAGAGGCTGAGCTGTCGAAGCGCGCGCCGCATATTCTCCTCTCGGTTGCCGAGATTGGTTCCCAGGCTCAGATAGACGAGATGAAAGCTCTCTCCCATCCCATCAGTCGTTGACAATCAGCAGACTGTCGCCAAAGCAGCCGAACTTGTAGCCGTTGGCAACAGCCAACTCATAGCACTTCATCACGTTGTCGTAGCCGCCAAAGGCTGCGGTCTCCATGAGCAGCGTCGACTTGGGGTGGTAGAAGTTGGCCACCATCGTGTCGGCCAGTCCAAACTCGTAGGGCGGGAAGATGAACTTGTTGGTCCACCCCTCATACTCCTTCAACAAGCCATCGGTGCCCACGGCGGTCTCGGTGGCCTTCACCACGCTCGTTCCGATGGCGCACACATGCTTGCCCTCCTGCTTGGCCTTGTTGACGGCGTCGCAGGCGTCTTTTCTCACAAACATCTGCTCAGAGTCCATCTTATGCTTGGTCAGGTCCTCCACCTCGATGTCATTGAAGTTGCCCAAGCCGCAATGGAGCGTGATGTAGGCGCAGTTGATGCCTTTTATCTCCATGCGCTTCATCAGCTCGCGGCTGAAGTGGAGTCCCGTGGCGGGAGCCGTGACGGCGCCCTCATTCTTGGCATAGATGCACTGGAAGTATTCCATATCCTCGGCGGAGGCATGGCTGAAGTCGTCCTTGGATGGAGAGGGAATGGGGTTGCCATTCTCATCTTTCATGTTGACGTATTTCTCCGGGTGCTTCTCCATGTCCTCGTGGAGGATGGCCGTGCGTGCATCCACGATGTAGCGGGGCAGCGGAGCCTCGCCAAGGGCGAAGAGCTCGCGCTTGAACTCGTCGTGGGGACAGTCATAGAGGAAGCGCAGCGTGCGGCCGCGGCTCGTGGTGTTGTCGATGACCTCGGCCACCATGGACCCACTGTCGTCGAAGAAGAGCTTGTTGCCGATGCGAATCTTGCGGGCGGGCTCCACCAACACGTCCCAAAGCCGCTGGTCGGCATTGAGCTCGCGGAGGAGGAACACCTCAATCTTGGCATCGGTCTTCTCCTTCATGCCATAGAGGCGCGCGGGGAACACCTTGGTGTCGTTGAAGACGAAAGTGTCACCCTCGTCGAAATAGTCAAGGATATTGCGGAAGTCGAGGAAGTCGCCCTTCACCGGCTTTCCCTTGGCATCTTTCTTATACATTTCAATCTCGCCCGAGACACGGTGAAGCACCATCAGGCGCGACTCGTCACGGCGCACCACATTGAAGTAGGCTTTCTTGCCGTTGTCGTCAGTATACTCACGCTTGAAACTATGGGGATAAAGAGCGATGCTCTCCTCCGGCAGGTCGAAACCGAACTGTGATAATTTCATTTCTTTTATACCTCTTTTTTATTTATTGTTATCGAAGACTTCGGTCACCCACTCGTCGAAGTGGTCGAAGTCTATGCAATTTTCCACTTTATAGTCGCCCACGCGCGTACGGCGCAGCGATGTGAGGTAGGCGCCGCTCTGGAGGGCGCGCCCGATGTCGCGGGCAAGGGCGCGGATGTAGGTGCCCTTGCCGCACACCACACGGATGGTGAGCCGTTTCTCCTCCGCATCAAAACCGAGGACCTCAATCCCATCTATATGGATGTGCTTGGGCTTGAGCCTCACCTCCTCCCCATTGCGGCGCATCTTGTAGGCCCTCTCGCCCTCTATCTTGCAGGCGCTGTAGGAGGGCGGCACCTGCTCTATGTCGCCCACGAAGCGCGGCAAGGTCTCATCGATGAGCTGCCGCGTGATGTGGGCTGTGGGGAACGTGGCGTTCACCTCATGCTCCCGGTCGTAGGAAGCCGTGGTGGCGCCAAACTGAAGTGTGGCCACGTATTCCTTGGTGTGGCCCTGAAGCTCCTCAATCTGCTTGGTGCAGCGTCCGGTGCAGAGTATCAGCACGCCCGTGGCCAAGGGGTCGAGCGTGCCAGCGTGACCCACCTTCACCTTCTGCCCCACGTGCTGGGTCAGCACCCAGCGGCAATGGGCCAGCGCACCGAAGCTCGACATACGGTAGGGCTTGTCGATAGCGAGAATCTCGCCTCTGATGAAGTCCATAGAGATTACTCAAACATTACCATGCTGTGGCCCGTCAGCATCCAGATGAGGATGAAGCCGCCCACGATGATGCGGTAGATGCCAAACCACTTGAAGCCATATTTGGACAGGAAGTCGACAAACCACTTCATGGCCAGCAGGGCCACGATGAAGGCCACCACGCTGCCCACGATGAGCATCACGATGTTGTGGGTGGTGGCCCAGGTGGTGCCCACGGCATGGTCGCCGACGAAGAGTTCCAAGAGGTCGAGGCCCGTGGCGGCCGCCATGGTGGGTACGGCCAAGAAGAACGAGAACTCAGCGGCGCGACGGCGGGTGAGCTTTTGCGACATGCCACCCACGATGGTGGCCATGCTGCGGCTCGTGCCGGGAATCATGGAGAAGCACTGTATCACTCCAATCCAAAAGGCGCGACGCTCAGTGAGCGCATTGGCCTCGCTCCCCTTGTTGAATATCCTGTCGCAGAAGAGCATGAACACACCACCCACCACGAGCATCACAGGCACGATCCAGATGGCATTCTCGGGATTGAGCATGAAGTCGATCATGCCGCTCTTCTTCACCACGAAGCCAATCACACCCGTGGGGATGAAGGCCACGATGAGGAGCCAGTAGAAATTCCACTTGTGCTTGACCTGTTGCCACTTGGTGCTGCCCGCGGGGGCCGGCGTATGGTCGAGCCGGAAGAAGCGGCTCCAATAAAGCACCACGACGGAGAGGATGGCTCCAAACTGGATGATGACTGTGAAGGCACGCACGAAATCGGAGTTCTCCACGCCGAGCAGGTTCTCGGCGATGAGCATGTGACCTGTGGAGGAGACGGGCAGAAACTCTGTCAGCCCCTCCACGATGGCAATGATGATAGTCTGAATCAAATCCATCTGCGCCTATTCCTTGGTGGCCTCTGTGGTGTCGGATGTCTCTGCGTTTTCCTTCTGGTGGTATATCACGCCCGCAATCATGAAGATGTAGCCCACGAAGCACACTACGGGAGCCACCTTGATGTGAACGGCGGCGAAGACTTCCGGATTGAAATGGTCGGTCGTTGACGGGGCGCACCCCATCAGGATGAAGCCAATGATGACGATGCACATGCCGATGGCCAACATGATGAAGTTGGTGCGGCCGAAAGCATAATTTCTCTTGTCCATTGATGATGAATTAGATTTTATAAAGCTCGCCAGCCTTCATTTTCAGGAAGGTGCTGACGGAAATGTTTGCACACAAAGCCGTGATGATGATGCCAAAGAGGAACACCACGCCCGCCGTGATGGCCAGCACGTCCCACGTGGCGATGCTCATAATTTCGGGATCGTAGCTGTAGAGGGCATAGAAGCAGCCGGCCAGCACCAGGTTGGCGATGACGGCTCCCAGGAAGCCGATGACCACGGCCCGCATCACAAAGGGCCGGCGGATGAAGCCCCACGACGCTCCCACCAACTTCATGGTGTGGATGGAGAAGCGCCGTGCGTAGATGCCCAAGCGCACGGTGTTGTTGATGAGCGAGAACGAGACCAGCGTGAGCAGCACGGCCAGGAACAGCAGGCCGAAGCCTATCTTGGCCAAGTTGCGATTGACCACCTCGATGAGTCCCTTCTGGTAGTTCACCTCCGTCACCTTTGGCATCTTCTTCAGTTCCTTAGATATCCACGCCAACGAGTCGTTGTTGGCGTAGTCGGAGCGCATGGTCAGTTCTATGGACGACTGGTAGGGGTTCTCGCCGTCGGTGAACTCGGTGGGGTCGATGCCCATTTCCTTGGTCGCCTCGGCCAAGGCCTGCTCCTTGCTCACATACTGGATTTGCTTGATATAAGGCCTCTTGGTCAGTGTCTGGCACACTCCTTGAGCCTCGGGCGTGGTCATGTCATGCTCAAACATCATGGTCACGACAAAATTCTCCTTTACCGAATTGGAAAGGTTGCGTCCCGTGAAGCCAAAGAACACGACGATGCCAAGAAGAATGAGCACCAAAGCTATGCTGATGCACAATGTGATGGCCTGCAGGCTCGACCGCTTGCTGACCTTATTCCGTTTATTTCCCATTCTGACTGATGCGCATTTATCGAAATTCGCTGCAAAGTAACAAAAAATTTGTCGCATAAAAGAGGGTTTAACGTGTATTAACAACAGCCCCTCGTTTTTTTTCCGTAACTTTGTCATTCATAAACAGAGAAACCATCGGGAAGCCGGGCCGAGAAGCCTGGGGCCTCCCGCTCCAAACTTACACGCGCTATGTCAACAATCATCTATCCCTCGCCCATCTATGGGCCTGTCCACTCCCGCCGGTTGGGCATCAGCCTCGGCATCAACCTCATGCCGGCCGACGGCAAGATATGCACCTTTGACTGCATCTATTGCGAGTGCGGATACAATTCCGACCGCCGCACGCGCAGCCACCACCCCTCGCGCCAGAAGGTGGCGGAGGCCTTGGAACGCCAGCTGCGCAAGATGCACGACGACAACCAGCACCCCGACGTGCTGACCTTTGCCGGAAACGGCGAGCCCACGAGCCACCCGGACTTTCCCAGCATCATCGACGACACCATCAGACTGCGCGACGAGCTATGCCCCAAAGCCAAGGTGAGCGTGCTGAGCAACTCCACGTTCATCACAAAGCCAGCCATACGCGAGGCTCTGATGAGGGTGGACAACAACATTCTGAAACTCGACACGGTCAACGCCGACTACATCCGACGGGTGGACCGACCCACGCAGCCCTCCTACAATGTGGAAAGCATCATCGAGAACATGAAGCTCTTCGAGGGACACATCATCGTGCAGACAATGTTCATGCGCGGCACCACCGACGAGGGACTGGATGTGGACAACACCTCGGAGGACTTCGTCGCGCCTTGGCTTGAGGCAATCAAAGACATACGCCCCCAAGAAGTGATGATCTACACCATCGACCGCGAGACACCCGACAGCCATCTGCTCAAGGCCACCCACGAAGAGCTCGACGCCATCAAGGCGCGCGTGGAGACTTTGGGGATTCCCTGTACGGCCTCCTATTAGCGGCCGGCGAATGACGAGCCGCCGCTGCCCCCGCACAAGCTGCCAAGAGGCCGAGTCTCTGCAGCGCTCGTTGCATGGGGCAGTGGCGGGCTTTCTTTTACAGCTCCCAATGGAGCCAAAGCCTGTGCATGACAATAATTGACGTGCCATGAAACCACACGTGAGGCGCAAAAGACATACAGCACCTCTTGCATCTGCCCACAACCGGTTTGGAAAGCCTCGTTGTCTGTCGTGGCAACCCTGGCGGCCCATCTGTGACTTGTGTGTATGGGCAGCCCCATTGGCATTCCGCGCACGGCAAAGCTGCCTCAGACGAGCTTGTTCTTTATCTTTTCGAAGATTTGCGGATGGGCATAGTGGTCGAAATCCTCCTCGCGAATCCAGATATAGTCTTTGGGGATGGGCGGACGCTCTTCGGTCTCCAAGAGATAGAAGTCCACAAACAGGGTTCTATGCGTCAGCTGATGCCTCACGGCCTTAGCCAACAGCGTCAGCCGTCCCCTCCATTGGGGCATGGATCCTTTCTCCAACAGCAGGGGTTCCCACAATCCTTGCCAGATGTCGCCAGGCGAGCGGCGGTGGATGGCGGTGCATCCTCCACACCTTATATATATATAGGTTAGGCGACGCTCCTGAACTTTGGTCTTGTTCAGCTTCACGGGCAGGGCCTCCACCCTACCCTCCCGGCGCGCCACGCAGACCTCCTGGAGAGGACAGGCGGGACAGCGGGGCGACTTGGGCGTGCACTGCAAGGCTCCGAAATCCATCATCGCCTGGTTGTAGGCGGCGGCATGGCCGCGGGGGAGCAGCTCCTGCGCCATGGCCGCAAACACTTTCTTTCCTCTTGGGGTGTTGATGGGTTCCTCTATGCCATAGACTCGGGCAAGGACACGAAACACATTGCCGTCGACGGCGGCCACATCCTCGCCAAAAGCCAAGGAAGCCACTGCGGCGGCCGTATAGTCGCCTACTCCCTTCAATTGTTTGAGTCCGGCGGCGGTATCGGGAAACCGCCCCAAGGCCACTATCTGTCGCGCCGCGGCATGGAGATTCCTCGCCCGGCTGTAGTAGCCCAACCCCTGCCAGAGCAGCAACACCTCGTCCTCGCTGGCCTTGGCCAACGCCTCAACGGAGGGAAAGCGGCCGATGAGCCTCAGCCAGTAGCCCGTGCCTTGTGCGATGCGCGTCTGCTGCAGAATCACCTCCGACAACCAGATGGCATACGGGTCGCGCGTATGCCGCCAGGGCAGGTCGCGCCCGTTCTGCCCATACCATTTGAGGAGGATGGAAGAAAAATCGGAATTCATGGTGCAAAGATAATAAAAATCGGGCAAAAGCAAGAAGGGTGGGCCTGCCTCGCGGCGACCCACCCAACACAGAGTAAAAATGTATAGGTATGAACTACAATTTACAGATGATACCCAACTTCGTGCCTTTAATGAAGTTGATGATGTTCTGGATCTCAGGACTGTCGGGCACCTGTTGCTGTATCTGAAGCACCGCATCGAAAACGCTCGTCTGCCCATGGAACACGAGGCGGTAGGCGTTGGCGACATGGTCTTGGATTTTCTTTTCCTTGCGGAGATAGTCGAGCAGCAAGGTGTTGACGCCACCGTATTTCACGGGCGTGCCGCCGGCAATGATGTAGGGCGGCACATCCTTGGAGAAGGTGGTGCCGGCGAGAATCATCGCATTGTCGCCCACCCTCACCTTGGGGTTGGCGATGACGTTGCTGGAGAACACCGCACCGCGGCCAATCTCACAGTCGCCCGCAATCTTGGTGCCATAGCCAAACACGCAGTGGGACCCCACCTTGGTGTCGTGGGAGATGTGCGCGCCCTCCATGAGGAAGCACTTGTCGCCAATCACCGTCTGGCCTCCCGCGAAGGTGGCGCGGTTGACCACCACATTCTCGCGGAAAGTCACCTTGTTGCCGATAATCAACTCGGTCTTGTCGCCCTTGAAATGGAAATCCTGCGGCATGGCACCGAGCACCGTGTTCTGGAACACCTTGCAGCCGTTGCCCATTCGAGTGCCGTTGAGCACATTCACGTTGGGGGCGATGACACAGTTGTCGCCAATCACCACATCGCCCTCAATATAGGCGAAGGGATAGATGGTGACGTTGTCGCCTATCTGCGCTTTCGGGTCGATGACCGCCTTGTCACTTATTTGATTTGCCATAATCTTTCAGAATTAGATGTTAAACGAAAACCTTACTTGGCGCCGCCGCCGAGGGCGTAATAGAGGTTGACAACGGCCTGCATCTTGTAGAAGTCGTCCTGAACCTTGGACAGCTCCACATTGAGCAGACTCGACTGGGCCGTGATGACCTCCAAGTAGGTGGAGCTGCTCTCGCCCATCAAGGCGCGCGTGTCCTCCACATTCTGCCTCAGCACCTCTATCTGGTGGGCCTCAAGCTTGCTCTTCTGATCCGAGGTGTTGTAGAGCACAAGGGCGTTGCTCACCTCGTTGCCGGCCTTCAGAATGGAGTTCTGCCACGTGTTGTAGGCCTGCTGATACTGGTCCTGGGCCACACGCAGGCCAGCCACGAGCTTGCCGTTCTGGAAGATGGGCTGCACGAGCGAGCCCACAGCCGAGAGCAGCCACTTGCCGGGATTGACGATTCCCATGCCGCCGGAGTTGGTGAAGATGCCGTTGCCGGAAATGGTGAGATTGGGATAGAAGCGCGAGCGGGCCGTCTGCACATTGTAGAAGCACTGGGCCAGGGCCATCTCGTAGGCGTGAACGTCGGCACGGTTGCTGAGCAACTGCAGGGGCACGCCGGTGGAGAAATTGCTGGGGAGGCTCTGGTCCTCAAGCTTGCCGCGGGCGATGGCTCCGCCCGGCTCGCCAAGAAGCAGGGAGAGGGTGTTCTCCGTCTCGCGGATCTGACGCTGAAGCTCCGTCTTCTGCGTGAGCGTCGAGTAGTAGTTGTTCTCAGCGCTCTGCACGCCGGTGGACCTTACGCGTCCCAACTCCTTTTGGGCGAGCATGATGTCCCACGTCTCCTTGGTGAGTTTGATCATGTCGTCGAGAATCTCCACCTCCTTGTCCATCATGAGCAGGGAGTAGTAGCAGTTGGCGATGTTGGAGATGAGCGAGGTCTGCACGCTCACCTGGTAGTCCTTCGACTGGAGCAGGGCCATCTGGGCGGCTCGCTTCTGTGAGCGCAGATTGCCAAAGAGGTCTACGTTCCAGCTGGCGTTGACGGGCAGACTGTAGGTCTTGGTGGCCTTTCCGCCGTCCCAAGAGGAAATGGTGCCCTGGGGCGAGAAGCTGAACGAGGGCAGGAAGGCCAGCTTGGCGGCCTTGAGCTGGGCCTCGGCCATGTCTACGCTGAGGGCTGCGTTGAGCAGGTTGGGATTGTTCTTCAGTCCCCGCTCGATGAGCGTCTGCAACTGCGGGTCGGTGAACACGCTGCGCCAAGGCAGGTTGCCGAAGCTTGCCGTGTCGGTCTCTGCGAGCGGCGCATTGGAGGCCGTGTCGCGGACGATGCCGCTTGTCTTCACGTCGGGACGCTCGTAGTTGCCATAGAGGCTCTTGCAGCCGCTCAAGGTGAGCGCTGCAAGGCCAAATATGATGATGCTTGATTTATTCATTGTGTATCAGTCTTTTTCAAATTCTTCAATTGACACGTCGGGCTTGTACTGGTGGAGCTCGCTCAGCACCTCGGTGTTCATCTCGTCGTCAAACTTAATCGGGCTAATCTTCTCCTGCAGCCACTGGAAGACGGCGAAGAGGGCCGGCACGACGAAAATCTGACAGAGGGTGCCGATAAGCATACCGCCCACGGCTGATGCGCCAAGGGTCTGGTTGCCGTTCTTGCCCACACCAGAGGCGAACATCAGAGGCAGCAGACCGATGATCATGGCCAGCGACGTCATCAGGATAGGACGCAGACGGGCTGCGGCACCGAGGATGGCCGAATACTTGATGGCCATACCCGTCTGGCGGCGCTCAAGGGCGAACTGCACAATCAGGATGGCGTTCTTCGACAGCAGACCAATCAACATGATGAGCGAAATCTGCATGTAGATGTCGTTGCTGTGGCCGAAGAGGTTGGTGAAGGCGAAAGCTCCGGCCAGACCAAACGGCACGGACAGCAACACGGACAGGGGCAGGATGTAGCTCTCGTACTGGGCACTGAGAATCAGGTAGACGAACACCAAGCAAAGCACGAAGATCAGCGCCGTGGAGTTGCTCGACTCTGCCTCGGAGCGGCTCAATCCAGAGTATTCATATCCATAGCCGTCGGGCAGGTTGTCCTTGGCCACCTCCTCGATGGCCTTCATCACCTGACCGGAGGAATAGCCGGAGTTGGCGTTGACACTGACGTTGATGGCCGTGAAGAGGTTGAAGCGGTTGATGTTGGACGGGCCGTAGACCTTGCGCAGCGAGACAAACTCGCTCACAGGAGCCATCTCGCCCGACGCGGTGCGCACATAGATGCGCGAGAGCCCCTCGGGCGTCATGCGGCTGACCACGTCTCCCTGAATCATCACACGGAAGAGCTTGCCGTAGGCGTTGAAGTTGGAGGCGTACAGACCACCGTAATAGCCTTGCATCACCGAGAGCACCACCTTGGGCGAGATGCCGGCCTGCTTGGTCTTGGCCACATCCACGTCTACCATATACTGGGGATAGTTGGGGTTGTAGGAGGTCATGGCCTGCTGCACTTCCGGCCGCTTGTTGAGCTCGACGAGGAAGTCCTTGGTCACGCTGAAGAATTTGTTCAGGTCGCCGCCGGTCTTGTCCTGCATGGTCATGGTGACACCGTTCTGCACGGAGAAGCCCGGAATCATAGGCGGACCGAAGGCCAAGATCTGAGCGTCCTTGATGCAGGCCGTCTGCTTGTAGATCATGCCCAACACAGAGTTCTGCTCGTAGGGATTGACCACGAGGGCCATGGGATCCTTGTCCTTGATGGCGCGCTTGATGCGGTCGGTGATACCGCCGCCACGCTCGTCGAAGGGTTTGAGCTTGATGATGAACGTGGCCTGGTCGGAACCCTGGCCGGCCACGAAGTTGTAGCCAAGGATGGCATTGCGGTGGAGAATGGCCGGATTGTTGGCCAGCATCTTGTCCACCTCGTCCACAATCTGCTTGGTGCGCTCCTGCGAGGTGCCGGGATTGGCCGAGACCGTCACGAAGATGGTGCCCGTGTCCTCATCAGGCACAAGTCCTGTCTTAGTGCTGTTCATCAAGAGCACCAAGGCGATGATGCCCACAACCACGAGGGTGCCGGTGATGAGGCGGTGGTTGATGACATACTCCACACCTTTCTTATATTTGTTGGTCGTCCTCTCGAACACACGGTTGAAGCCGGCGTGGAAACGAGCCACGAAAGTCTTGTTCTTCTCCGTCTCCTCGGCCTTGTGGGGTTTCAGGAAGATGGCGCAAAGGGCAGGCGAGAGCGTCAGGGCGTTGACGGCCGAGATGATGATGCTCACAGCCATGGTGACGCCAAACTCGCGATAGAACGTACCGCTGGTGCCACCGATGAACGACACGGGGACGAACACGGCCGACATCACAAGGGTGATGGAAATGATGGCGCTCGAAATCTCGTTCATAGCGTCGATGGCGGCGGTGAGCGAGTTGTCGTAGCCCTGGTCGAGCTTGGCGTGCACGGCCTCAACCACCACGATGGCATCATCCACCACAATGGCAATGGCCAAGAGTAGGGCTGATAGCGTGAGCAGGTTGATGGAGAAGCCAAACACCCACAGGAAGAAGAACGTACCTATCAGAGCCACAGGCACGGCAATCATGGGGATGAGGGTGGAACGGAAGTCCTGCAGGAAGACATACACCACGAGGAACACCAATAAGAGGGTGATGATCAGGGTGAAGACAACCTCGTGGATGGAGGCGAAGAGGAAGTCGGTGACGTCATACATGATGACGGTCTTCATGCCCGGCGGCATGCTCTTCTGCGCATTATCAAGGGCAGTCTTCACGTCGGTGGCAATCTGCGTGGCGTTGGAGCCGGCAATCTGCTGCACCATACCCATACAGGCGGGGATGCCGTCGTTGACCAGGTTCACGCTGTACATCAGCGATCCCAACTCTATCTTGGCCACATCCTTGAGCTTCAAGGTCTGGCCCGTGGTCTTGCTCGTGAGGATGATGTTGTCATACTCCACGGGCGTGGACAGGCGGCCCTTGTACCGGAGGGTGTACTCGTAGGCCACGTTGGAGTTCTCGCCAAACTTGCCCGGGGCAGCCTCGATGTTCTGCTCGGACAGCACGGCTATGATGTCGGAGGGCATGAGCCCGTACTCCTTCATCTTGTCGGGCTGGAGCCAGATACGCATGGAGTAGTTGGCCGAAGAGGGACTACTCACGTCGCCCACACCGTTGATACGCTTGATGAGCGGCACGATGTTGATGTTGTTGTAGTTGGTCACAAACTGGCTGTCGTAGCGGCCATCAGAGGTGACGGCATACATGATGACGTTGGAGGTCTGGCGCTTGGACACCGTCACACCCACCTGCGTAACCTCGGATGGCAGCAGGGCTTGGGCCTGAGAGACGCGGTTCTGCACGTTCACGGCGGCCATATCAGCGTTGGCGCCCTGCTTGAAGTAGACGGTGATCATACACATACCGTCGTTGGTACACTGTGAGGTCATGTAGGTCATGTTCTCCACACCGTTGATGCTTTCTTCCAAAGGCACGGCAACAGACTTCATCACCGTCTCGGCGTCGGCTCCAGTGTAGGAGGCCTGCACCATGATGGTTGGCGGTGCTATGTCGGGATACTGCTCGATAGGCAGCGACACCAAGCCGATGGTACCCAGCAGCACGAAGAAGATGGATACCACGGTGGAGAGCACCGGGCGTTTTATGAAATTGGTAAATGTCATTGTTTTCTTACTGATGTTAAGTTGTCTGACAATGCTTCTTCCGCGAGGGGCTGCTTGCCCCCACACGTAGGATGCGTTCCCTTATTTGCCTTTCATGGCACCAACGAAGCCCGAGGCCGTGCCCTGTTGCTTGGAGAGTTCGGCTGCCTCGGCAATCTTCTTGTTGTATTGCTCCTCGGTGATGGGCTGTATCTGCATACCGTCGGTGAGCTTGGTGATACCCTTCGACACGTAGCGGTCGCCAACCTTCAGGCCGGAAGTGACGATGTAGTTGCTGCCGTCGTCCTCGGGATTCACCTTGATTTCAGTATACTTCACCTTGTTGTCCTTGCCCACCACGTAGACGAACACCTTGTCCTGCACCTCGGAGCAAGCGTCCTTAGGCACGAGTATGGCGTGGCTCTCGTCGGAGGGAATGATGATGCTGCCCGAACCACCGCTCTTGAGAAGCCTCTCGGGGTTGTTGAAATGGGCAATCACGCTCAATGCACCGGTGGTGGGATCCACCACGCCGCTCATCTTCACCACCTTTCCGGGATGGTTGTAGAGGGTTCCGTCGTTCATCTGCAACTTCACGGGGGGGAACGAGGCGATGGCGGCCTTCTCGCTGCCATTGCCCTTGAGCATGCTGAGCACCGTCTTCTCGGGAACGGAGAAGAACACCTCCACAACGCTGATGTCGCTCACGGTGGTCAAGGGAGTGGAGATGGAGGGACTCACGAGAGCACCCACCTTGTAGGGGAGAGAGCCGATATAGCCCGTGGCCGGACTCTTCACATAGCAATAGCTGAGCATCTCCTTGGCCGAGGCCACGCTGGCCTCAGCCTGGCGCACCTGTGCCACAGCACTCTCATAGCTGTTCTGCGAGGTGGACAGCTCATATTGTCCAATGATGTGCTTGTCAAACAGTTTCTTGTTGTTCTGCCAGGTCAAGCGCGTGGTGTTGGCCTGTGAGCGGGCTGTGTTGAGTGCAGCCTGTGCCTGTCGCAACTGAGCCTGATAGGTTTCACTGTTGATGGTGAACAACAACTGGCCTTTCTGTACGGCCTGACCTTCCTGAACACAAACCTTGGTGATGAAACCTGATACCATCGGGCGTACCTCCACATCGTGAATACCTTTGACGGTGGCAGGATAAGTGGTCTGCAATGAAGCGCTTGATGCCTCTACCGTGCGTACGGCAAACTCATTGTCGCCGAAGTTCGGCATACCACCACTCTTGCCTCCACAGGAAACAAGCAAGGGTGCTGCAATGGCAGCGAGCAAAATTGTTTTAATTCTCATACCTATTTAATTTATAAAGTGTTATTGATCAAAGCCGAAGTTTACGCAACTTAGGAAGAAAACTAAAAACGCCTTTTCGGTTTTCAACTGCAAAATTAACGATAATAATTGAAAACTCAACCAATGTATCTGAGTTTTAACAAACATTAGTTGTAATTGGAGGAAGTAAACAGACAGCCGCCGTCAAGCAACTTGACGGCGGCCATATAGTCCTTTAGCGACGGAAGACAGGGTGATGGCGGGGCCTAACACAAGCCCATTCCGTGGGCTTTGTCCATCAACAATTTCATCAGCGGCTCCCGCTCGTTGGGCACCTTGTTGTCGAGCACGGCATCCTTGAGGGTCTGCTTGAGCTGCCCCACCTCACGGCTGGGCTTGAGGTGGAACATTTCCATGATCTCATTGCCGTCGATGCAAGGCTGTAGCAGCCGCTTGTAGTCGCGCTGCTTCAGGTCGGCAAGCTTTTCCCTCACGATACGGAAGTTGTCGAGAAACCGCTGCTTGCGCACTTGGTTCTTGCTGGTGATGTCGGCCTCGCAGAGTGTCATCAGGTCGTCGATGTCCTCCCCAGCGTCGTTGAGCAGTCGGCGCACTGCGCTGTCGGTCACTTCGTCGTCGGCAATGGCGATGGGACGAAGATGAAGCTCCACCAACTTCTGCACATATTTCATCTTGGCGTCCATGGGCATCTTCATGCGCCTGAAGATTTGGGGTATCATCTTGGCGCCAATGAAGTCGTGGTTGTGAAACGTCCATCCCACCACAGGGTCGAAACGCTTGGAGCGGGGCTTGCCAATGTCGTGGAAAAGGGCCGCCCAGCGAAGCCACAGCCTGCGCTCGGGGTCGAAGTCGTCGCCCGCCGTGGCGCGGCTCACGTTGTCCACCACTTCCAACGTGTGGTAGAAGTTGTTCTTGTGGGAGCGGCCATTGCGCGTCTCCACCTCATCCATCACGGACAGCTCGGGTAGGATGAGGCGCAGCAGACCACAGCGCTGCAGGTCGACAAACCCTCGGCTGGGAGTCTTGCAGAGCATGATTTTGTTGAGTTCCACCACAATGCGTTCGCCGCTGACAATCTTGATCCTATCGGCATTGCGCGTAAGGGCGTCGAAAGTCTCATCCTCGATATAGAAGTTGAGCTGGGTGGCGAACCTCACGCAGCGCAGCATGCGGAGCGGGTCGTCGGAAAAGGTCACGTCGGGGTCGAGCGGCGTGCGGATGATGCCGTCCTCCAAGTCATACACTCCATCAAAGGGGTCGACAAGTTGGCCAAAGGTAGCTTTGTTGAGGCTCACCGCCAAGGCATTGATGGTGAAGTCGCGGCGGTTCTGGTCGTCCTCCAACGTACCGTCCTCTACGTGGGGCTTGCGGCTGTCGTGGCTGTAGCTTTCCTTGCGGGCTCCAACAAATTCCACCTCCAAGCCTCGGTATTTCACCTGTGCGGTGCCGAAATTGCGGAACACAGAAAGATGCGCTCCCCTTCCCAAACTCTCCTTCAAGGCCTCGGCCACCTTTATGCCACTGCCAATGACCACCACGTCGATGTCGCTGCTGGGTCGTTCGAGGAACAAGTCCCTCACGTAGCCACCCACGACGTAGCAGTCGACGCCTATCCGGTCGGCCACATCGCCTATTGTATGAAAGATTTCCTTGTCGAGAAGTTGAGCCAATTCGGCATCTGAGAGGTTCCGCATGATCTTATTTTTTCTTTTGGTCTGCAAAGTTAGTGCAAATCGAGAGGAATACAAAATAAAACCGTTTTTATTTTTTCCTCGCATACCCGATACGTTTGCGATATTTTCACTACCTTTGCACGCATGAGAAATATCATCTTCTTCGTCCTCACCTCACTTCTCTGCGCCTGCTCAGACCCATCCGACCAAGGCGCGGAGACTCTCGTGCGGCAAATCGACTCGCTCTATGCGGCCAAGAACTATCAGCAGACCCTCGACTCCATAGAGTCTTTCCGATTGCGCTTCCCCAAGAACGTGGAGGGACGCAGCCACGCCTTGGATGTGTGGCAGAAAGCCTCGCTCGACATGACGCGCCAGCAGGTGGGGCTGACCGACTCGGCCCTGCAGGCCACGGGGCGGCAGCTTGGCGCAGCGCGTTCCATCTATGAGCGCAACATGCTATCGCTCAGGCGCGACTCGCTGCAGTCGCGCTACGACGTGCTGTGCGCACAAGTGAGATACATCTTGATGAAGCAGAAAGAATACCAATCCCAACAACAAAAGAATGAGAAAGCTACTCCTCGTCATTGACGCCCAGCGCGACTTCCTTGAGGGGAGCCTCAGCGTGGAGGGCGCGCCACAGATGATGGACCGCTTGGCCGACTACATCCGCCGGCAAGACGGCAACTACCTGCTGAAGGCATTCACGCAGGACTGGCATCCCCTCAACCACTGCTCCTTCAAAAGGAATGGCGGGATATGGCCCGTGCATTGTCTCCAGCACAGCGACGGGGCGGGCATACACGCCGCACTCGTTGAGGCGGCCATGGCCACAAGAGGCGACAACATCTTCCTGACAAAAGGCGTGCGCCCGGATGTGGAGGAATACTCCATCTTCGACAACGACGAGTCGGCCGCCCAGCTCCGCCAGCTCGTCGCAGCCAAGGCCATAGAGGAGATTGACATCTGCGGCGTGGCTCGCGAATACTGTGTCAAAGAAAGCCTCCTGGGAGCGATTAAAGCATTTGGAGCCAGCCGCATCCATATCCTCAACCGCTTCATTGCAGCCATCAGCGACCAACACGCCTTGGACACGATTGTCCACGACCACGCCATCACCGTGGACTGACAGCTTCCTCACTCTGCTGCAGCCCGCATACCCGCAGAAAGGACAAGCCGTGGCGGTTTCGAAGACACACGAAACCGCCACGGCATTTTTGTTTCCCGTAAAGAAATCAACAAGGCCGGCCTTCTCGCGAAGAACCGACCTTGAGCTTTTGTCGGAACCGTCTGACAAAAGTGAAGATATAAAAGGAAGTTCTTTTGAGAAGTATGTAATAAGGCACGCACGAAGAGGTTCCGAATCTTGACAGCGAGCCTGTTTCTCGATACACTTCTGAATAGCGGTAGTCAGAGAGGCGCGACTTTCAGGCCGGCCTTGGCTGCCTACTCCCCTTTCATTAATCGCTCGGATGAAAATCCAAGTGCAAAGTTAAATCGTTTTGACAAAACTACCAAATTTTTCTCCAACTTTTTGTCAACTAATTACACAAAAACTTATTTACAAGGATTTGTGCCCAGCCTGATGGCATTTACGAAGTTGCCGCTTACAACACATTTGACAACAAAAAGAAAGGATTACAAGAAGCACAGAGTGCTGCTATACCCAAATTGCATGACGTTTTGATACATGAGACACGATTGTCACATAGCCGATTTGTGCCGCAGAAGGCCATGGATGAACGGGTATTTAGGCGCAAAGGCATGCATCCGCCGCGGGCGGGCGCGGATGATGTTGCCCATTGTCCAAGATGGAAGCCATAGCTGCCTTGCCCCATCTTCCTGCACGAGGAGCAAATAACCTAACGTTATTTTTGCAGACAAAGGAATTTTTTATACCTTTGCATGCAATTACTTCGGGGCCAGCGGCAAACGGGCCAGGGCTTGGCGAAACGAAGCCGGGCCCATCGGGAAGTAACAGCCAGCGATTTCACAGCCGACGCAGCAGTCGGGCGGAAAGAGGCTGACGGACAAACCAACAAACCATTTAAGCTAAGGCAACAACACTGTATGGGCAAACTAACGTTGAAAGATCTGAAAAAGCTGGCCAAGCAGCCCGCCGCATCAAGTCCTGTGGTCCGCGTAGCCCTGATAGGCGACACGGCCACCCAGTTCTTGGCTACGGCTCTTCGTGGCTTGGGCGTGGCCAAAGGATACAACATCGACCTCTTCGAGGCCGAGTACAACCAAGTGTACCAACAATTCATGGATCCCGACAGCGAGCTCTACAAACACGACGCCGAGTTCATCGTCCTTTTCCAGTCCACCCACAAACTCTGCGAGAAGCACAGCATGCTCTCCCCGCAGGAGCAGGTCTCCTTGGCCAGCGAGCGGTTGCAGTTTGTGGAGTCCGTAGCCGAGACACCCGCATTGGGCGGCAAGAAGATCATCTGCCTCAACTATCCTGAGATTGAGGACACGGTGTTCGGCTCCTACGCCAACAAGGTGGAGTCGTCGTTCACCTATCAGGTGCGCAAACTCAACTTCGGACTGATGGAACTTGCCCAGAAGCACCCCAACCTGTTCGTCTGCGACATCGCCGGGCTGCAAAACAAGTTTGGCCGCGACTTCATGTTCGACGCCAACATCTACGTCAGCACGGAGATGGTGCTCAGCGTCGACGCTGTCCCCTACGTGGCCGGCAGGGTGATGGACATCATCTGCGCCTGCAGGGGACAGTTCAAGAAATGCCTCATCTTGGACTTGGACAACACCCTTTGGGGCGGAGTGGTAGGCGACGACGGGCTGGAGGGAATCCAGCTCGGCCACGGCTTGGGCATCGGCAAGGCCTTCACGGAGTTTCAGATGTGGGTGAAGAAGCTGCGCCAGCGCGGCATCATCGTCTGCGTAGCATCGAAAAACGACGAGGACAAGGCCAAGGAGCCTTTCCTCAAGCATCCCGACATGATTCTCAAGTTGGACGACATCGCCGTGTTCCAGGCCAATTGGGAGACAAAGGTGGACAACATCAGGACCATACAAAGCATCCTCAACATCGCGTTCGACTCCATGGTCTTCCTCGACGACAATCCCTTCGAGCGCAACATCGTGAGGGCACACATCCCGGGCATCACCGTTCCCGAGCTGCCCGAGGACCCCGCCGAATACTTGGAGTACCTCTATTCGCTCAATCTCTTTGAGACGGCCAACTACAGCAGCGCCGACAAGGACCGCACCAAGCAATATCAGGTGGAGGCCAAGCGCGTATCGCTGAAGAAGACCTTCGGCAGCGAGGCCGACTTCCTCAAGTCGTTGGGCATGGTGTCGACCGTCGGCGGGTTCACGCCCTTCAACACCCCCCGCGTGGCCCAGCTCTCGCAGCGGAGCAACCAGTTCAACCTGCGCACGGTGCGCTACACGGAGGCCGACATCAAGGCTTTCGCCGACGACGACAAAGTGGCCGACCTGAGCTTCACGCTCAAAGACAAGTTCGGCGACAACGGCCTCATCGCCGTCGTCATCATGAGGCCCTTGGACAGCGAGAGCCTCTTCGTGGACACGTGGTTCATGAGTTGCAGGGTGCTGAAACGCGGCATGGAGAACTTCACGCTCAACACGATGGTGGAGGAGGCCCGCAGGCGCGGCTACAGAAAGATTGTAGGCCAGTACCTGCCCACGCTGAAGAACCAGATGGTGAGGCAACACTACGACCAATTGGGATTCACCTTGGTGGAAGAGCAGGCCGACGGCTCCAAGAGATACGAGCTTGGCGTGGACGGCTACCAGCCCCGCGAATGCTACATCACAAAAGAATAACAGCTATGGACTTCGAATTGGAACACATCGGATACCTCACCGACGACATCGACCGCACAGCACGCCAGTTTGAGCTCTTGGGCTACCAGCGCGGGCCGACGGTGGACGACGACCGGCAGAGAACCAAGATTTGCTTCCTCCGCAAGGAGGGAGAGACCGACATCGAGCTGGTGCGGCCCTACGACGACAACACCACGATGCTCCGCATGCTCAAGAAGCGGGGCGTAGCGCCCTACCACCTTTGCTACGCCTGCGACGACGTGGACAGGCTCAGCGAGGAGCTGACCGCCAACAACTGGACTCCCCTCTTCAAACCCGTGGAGGCCCCGGCCTTGGGAAACCGCAAGATATGCTATTTCTTCAATGCCGAAATGGGGTTCATGGAATTAGTAAACAAGAAATAAGTAACAACATTTATCAATTATGGAAAGAAGTGAAATCTTCAAGAAAGTGAACGAAATCTTCTGCGACGAGTTGGACAACGAAGACATTGTGTTGAACGACGACACCACAGCCGACGATGTGGAGGAATGGGACTCGCTGAGCCACGTGCAGCTCATCGTGGCCATAGAGAAGGCTTTCGGCATCAAGTTTACATCCAACGAAATCCTGAGTTGGAGCAACGTCGGCCAATTGGTTGACTCTATTGAGAACAGACTCAAGAAATAGAGATGACCATCAACTCGCTTGCCTTCCTGCTCTTTTTTCTGCCAGTTTTGGTCCTTTACTTCGGCGTTTGCCGAAAGAACTCAAACTGGCAGAACATACTTCTTCTGATAGCGTCATACTTTTTCTACGCCTACGCCAACTGGAAGGCCGTTCCCATCCTCTTGGTGAGCACCGTCGTCACCTACTATATAGGTAAGGGCATCCAACGCCACAGGGACACGGCTCCCCGAAAGGCGTCGCACCTCACCAACCTTGGCGTGTGGCTGGGCATCCTGCTGTTGCTCTATTTCAAGTATCTCAACTTCTTCATCGAGTCGTTCGAGGACCTGTTCGCCTCGATGGGATTCCACGTCAGCCACCACACCCTTAAGATTATCCTGCCCGTAGGCATCAGCTTCTTCACATTCAAGCTCATCAGCTACCTCGTGGAGATACACCGCAAGAAGATGGACGCGGAGGGCGACTTCATCCGCTTCGCCACCTACGTGGCCTTCTTCCCCACCATACTCTCCGGCCCCATCGACCGCCCCAAGGCCTTCTTGGAGCAGTTGGGCACGCCGCACCAGCTCTGCATGGCCGACGTGGCCGAAGGCTGCAAGCGCATCCTCTGGGGCATGTTCAAGAAGATGTGCGTGGCCGACGTGATATGCGGCTACACCGACGCCGTGTTCAACAACTACACCCACCACAACGCCACCTCGCTCACCATCGCCGCCGTGCTCTACTCGTTCCAGCTCTACGCCGACTTCTCGGGCTATTCCGACATGGCCATCGGCGTGGGACGCATATTGGGCATCCGAAGCCTGGAGAACTTCCGCCTGCCGTTCTTCGCCGTCAACATCACGGAGTATTGGAAGCGGTGGCACATCACGCTCACCAGCTGGCTCACCGACTATGTGTTCACACCGCTCAACCTCAAGTTCCGCAACCTCGGCACGTGGGGGCTCAACTTGGCCGTAATGATCAACCTCCTTGCCATTGGCGCCTGGCACGGAGCCAACTGGACGTTCATCCTCTTCGGATTCTATCATGGCTGCTGCCTCATCTTCAACAACTTGGTGTCGAAGAGGAGAAAGCACTTTGAGAAAGCCCACTCCCTGAAGAAGAACACCACCTACCGCTACCTGCGCATCCTGAAGATGTTCGCCTTCGTGACGCTTGGCAACATCATCTTCCGCAGCAACAGCATCGCCGACTTCTTCGGCTATCTGTCGCAGTATTCCACGGGATTCCTCTATCCGTATGTGGCCCAGCGCGTGACGTTCATCATGTATTTCCCGCCCTTGCTGCTCATGCTGTTCAAGGACTGGAAGGACGAGGAGAAACTCAACATCCATTTCTTCCACTCTCCCAAATGGTATGTCCAGGCCGTGAGCATGGCCTTGCTCTTGGCCGTCATCCTGTTGGAGGGAGAGTTCAACGGGCCGCAATTCATATATTTCCAATTTTAGACTTAGGGTCAATGAAGAAAAAGATATTTTTCATCGCGTTGTTTGCCGCCACCCTCCTCTGTGCCGACCTTGTGGTGGGAGCCACCTCCAAGCTGATCATCCGCCATGCGCCCCAGACGCAGTATAACCTCTCCAACACCATCCAGACGCTGTTCCACCGCACGTCTGACGTTCTCATCCTCGGAGCGTCGAGGGCCCACCACAGTTTCGACCCACGCATCATCCAGCGGGAGACGGGTCTCAGCTGCTTCAACGGCGGGCGGTCGGGGGTGAAGATGGACTATTTCGACCTGTGCGTGGCCTCGTATCTCAATCGCTGCACGCCCAAGCTGATTGTACTCGACGTCAGCTCCGACATGATGGAAGCCCCCAAGGACGACCAGTTCAAGAACCTGAAGTGCCTCTATGGCATGAGCGGGCCGCTCACCCAGGCCATGGACAGCGCCTACAGTCCCTTGGAGCGGCTGAAGCTGCAGTCCAACCTCTATCGCAACAACCGCGTGTTCAACGAGGTGCTGCAGCTGTGCCTCTCCAAGAAGTGTCCCGAACTGTGCGGCTACCAACCTTTGGACGGTGCCTACCACACTCCCCACGAAGTCTCCACCAAGCCCTTCTCGCCCGACTCTGTACGCCTGTCGAGGCTGGACCATATCGTCAGCCTCTGCCGCAGCCGCAACGTGAGGCTCGTCGTCACCTACGCTCCTACGCTCCGCCTGACCACACGGGGCTGCTCCCAATGGCTGGCCCGCTACTGCAAGGACCGCCAAATCCCCTTCTACGACTATTCCTGGTCGAAGAAATACTATCTGCATCCCGAGCTGTTCAAGGACGAAGTGCACCTCAACAGCCATGGGGCAGACCTCTTCACACATGAGTTCATCAGTGTCATCCAGGCCAATCTGAACAACAAAAGCTGACCGCCATGCCCAAGAGCCACATTGACGAGATAGACTTTCAGAGAGCCATATTGATTGCCCTTGTCATCTTTGTGCATATTGTCAATTTTGGCAATATCCACCCCGATGTCAAGAGTGGCGTGTTGTCGTTTCTCATGCCCACGTTCCTGTTGGTCACCGGCTATCTGGTCAACTTCGACAAGCCCGTCAAGAAGTTTGCCGTCTACCTGCTCCGAATCCTGTCGCCTTACGTGATCTTGGTCACTGGCTACATGGTGCTCTCGCTCTATTTGCCCGTGAGGGACGGCATCGACCATTTGGATTGGGACACGGCGTTCTACGTGCTGTGCATCCACGCCATAGGCCCCTACTGGTTCTTCCGGGTCATGTTGGTGTGCGGCTTCTTGGGCTACGCCACATTCCGTTGCCTGCCCGGCAAGTCCGGCTCGTTCAAGCTCATCGCCTACGGCATTGTCCTCCTTTTCGTGTCCCAGTTCACTCCAATCTTGAACTGGACCCACGCCATATTTTATTATATAGGTATAGTATTGCGTGTCTCTACGGTCGACTACAACAAGCTGTTCGCCCCCTCTTGGCTGGCCGTCGTCCCCCTGTTGCTGCTGCTCTTCATCGACTCAGAGTGGTATTGGGGCAATGTCCTCGTGTTGGTGATGGCGTTTTGCTTTCTCTCGTCGGCCGCCTACCTCAAGCGGTATTGTCATGGCAAGCCGCTCGACGGCATCTTGTATATAGGCCGCAACACCCTGCCCGTCTATATGTTCCACCCCATTTTCACGATGGCGGGCAAATATCTTCTTCCCATTTTCCAATTCGACGCAAGCGGAGTGCTGCATGCCGTAGCGGTCATCGTGATGGGCATCGTGGGTTCGCTGCTCATTGCCAAGTCCCTCGACCGTCTGCATCTGTCGTGGATCTTCGGCAGGGCGCAACTGCTACGCTGAGTAGGGATTTCATCATCAACAATCAAAATAGTTTCCTCCCCAGACTCATAAGAGGGAGACACGCGATTACCATTCTATGTGAACGTGTGCGTCCGCTGCAGCGGCCGTGACTCGTGCCGCCCCTAAAAGGTGTATCTACCTATCTTCTGTGACAATTGTCGCGATAGTCCGTGACAGTTGTCGCAGTAGTCTGTGACAATTGACACGATAGTCTGTGACAATTGTCACAGAAGATGAACAACCGACAGACGTGTAGTTTAACGTTTTTGGTTGACTACTTTAAGCCTTATTTTTAATGTTGGTTGACCCGGTTAAACATTACTTTTATATTTGGTTGATACATGTGCG
>SFCY01000116.1 GCA_004558865.1 Bacteroidales bacterium | reverse complement strand
CTTCTCTAACTTACTGCGATCCAATAGGGATTGGAGCCTCTCTTTTTTCTTTTCCATCTTTTCTTTTTGAGGTGTCAACCATATTTAAAAAAAGACAGGGTGTAGTTTTTCATAGTCTGTAGGAGCCAAACCAAAGAAATATGGACATTCCGATAAAATAAATGGGTGTTTTCTTTTGTGGTTTTGAAAAAATTACTATCTTTGCAGTACCAAAGTTCAAGGGATAATCAGAATTGTGGATTTCCAACGATTAGAGCGAGCGCTGGCGGCGTTTGAGCCGTCACCGTTTCGTCGTCTTTTGGATTTTAGGTGTCGGATAGGCAGTCGTGCTTGTCCGACCGTGATGCATGACATTTCTGTTCATTAAATAATCATGTATATCTTTTTTTAATGTATTACCCTGGGTGGGACTCTGTGAAGAGTTTCACTCTTTTTTTGCGCCTATGCGCATGAAGCGGAACATGCGCTGTGGCGGTTTCCCATGGTGGGCAGTCGGGGGGGGCGGCGTTGCTGTTCGGCCTGTGGCGCGCGGCATTGTTGGCTTGGCGCCGGTTGGCGGCTATGGCTCCTCGATGAGTTGCCATGCCTTGCGGCTCGCCACGGCATAGGCGGTGCAGACCAGGATGCCCGTGATGACCCACGAGAGGGGATAGACATAGAGCAGCACGTCGTAGCCCGGAACGAAGGGGCACACGGCGAAGATCCACACCAAGCGCAGCACGCACGTGCCGAAGATGGTGAGCACGGCCGGGAGGGTGGACTTGCCGAAGCCGCGCATCGCCGAGGCCGAGATCTCGTAGCTGCTGGCGATGGACTGGAACACCAGCACGCACCCCATGCGCACGTAGGCGAAGCGCTCCACGGCCTTGTCCTCGGTGAAGAGGCCGAGCAGAGGCTGCCATTGCCAATAGAAGAGCCAGTTGGCCACGAGGCAGAACGAGAACGCCAAGGCCATGCACTGCCAGTAGACGCGGCGGCAGCGCCTGGCGTCGCCCGCACCGTAGCACTGCCCGATGAAGGTGGTGGCCGCGCCGCCAAACGCGGCGATGAGGAAATAGCAGTAGGCCTCGAAGGTCTGGGCCACCGAGGAGCCGGCTATGGCCGCACTGCCATAGCCATTGATGGCCCACTGCACAAACACATTGCTGAAAGAGAACACCAAGCCCTGCAGCCCCGCGGGAATGCCTATCCGCAGAATGTCGCGGCACTCGCTCGCGTGGAGCCTCAGGTGGCGGGGATGGAGCTGGAACGCTCCCGGCTCGTGGCGCAGGATGTGGACCACCGCACAGGCGCAATAGACGTTGCTGATGGCCGTGGCGATGGCCACTCCAGCAACGCTCATGTGGCATACGATGACAAAAAACAGGTTGAGGAGGGTGTTGATGGTTCCTGCCACCAACAGGATGTAGAGCGGCCGGCGCGTGTCGCCCTTGCTGCGCAGCACGGAAGCGCCGAAATTGTAGACCAGGAAGAAGGGCGCGCCCAAGAAGTAGATGCGCAGATAGAGCACGGCGTCGTCAATCACGTTGGGCGGCGTCTCCATGAGCCGGAGCACCGGCCGGGCTATGGCCAGCCCCACCACCAAGAGCACCGAGCCGCTGATGAGCGAGAGCAGCATGGTGGTGCTCACGGCGCGGGCTGTGCCCTTGTCGTCGCGGCGGCCTATGCGGTTGGCGATGACGGCATTGGCCCCGATGGAGATGCCGATGAACAGGTTGATCATCAAGTTGATGAGAAACGTGTTGGCACCCACCGCGGCCAAGGCCTCACTGCTGGCGAAGCGGCCCACGACGGCCACATCGACCGAGTTGAAGAGTTGTTGCAAAATGCCACAGGCCGCAAAGGGAAGCGCGTATCTCAGCAGCTTGCCCGCCAGCGGCCCGTGGAGCATGTCTATCTGGTTCGACATTGTTGAGTGCTGTCAGCCCTTGGGCCGACAGCCAAGGGCGGGGAGTCCTGCCCCCCGCCCTTTGTCTGGTCTTGTCTTGAGGTTGAAGTTGTGTTTGTCGTCACTTGTTCTCGTCCTCAGGAGCCTTGTCGATGAGGTCCATGAACTGGTCGAGCTTGGGAGTGATGATGATTTGCGTGCGGCGGTTGCGCTGGCGGCCAAGCTCCGTGTCGTTGCTGGCAATGGGGTTGAACTCGCCACGTCCCCCGGCGGTGAGGCGCTTGGGGGCCACGCCGAAGCGGTTGATGAGATACTGCACCACCGACGAGGCGCGCAGGGCCGAGAGGTCCCAGTTGTTGCGGATGTTCTTCATCGAGGCTGCCGTGGTGTTGATGGGCACGTTGTCGGTGTTGCCCTCAATGAGCACGTCGTAGTCGGAATAGTCCATGATGATCTTCGCAATCTTGCCAAGGGTCTCCTCGGCGCGGTCGTTGATTTCGTAGGAGCCGCTCTTGTAGAGCATGTTGTCGGCCAAGGAGATGTAGACCACGCCCTTGAGCACCTGCACGTCCACCTCCTTGAGCTCCTCCTTGGAGAGCGAGCGTGTGAGGTTGTTGGTCAGCACCATGTTGAGCGAGTCGCTCTTGCTCTTCACCTCCACCAAGTGGCGTATATACTGGTTCGACTCGTTGATTTGGTCAACCAGTTTTGAGATGTTGATGTTGTTGGAGTTGGCGTTGTTCAGACTCTTGTCGAGGCTCTGCTGCAGTGCGGCGTAGTCCTTCTTCTGCTGTGCCAGCTGGTCCTCCAAGCTCGTCACGCGGGCCTGCGAGGCTGCGAGCTGCTCCTTGGCGGTCTGATAGTCGGTGGAGAGCTGCTTGTTCTCCTGGCGGCAATTCTCCAAGTCTTTCTTGCTGGCGCACGATGTGGCCAGCAGCAGCGAGCCCATGAGGGCGGCCACCATGAGGCCCTGGACGGCGTTTCTTCCTTGAATTTTGATCATAGTCTTACTGTTGGAATGTTTTTATTGTTTACGTTGTGGTTTCGCTCTGTCTTGGCTGCGGGGCGATTGACCCTGTAAAGTTATTTATTTGACGGCGAACGCCGACCAAAAGTAAAAGTATTTAGCATAGTTTAACCACAAATGCGGCCTTTTTTACTTCTTTTTTAGTTCTATCCTGAAAGTGGTTCCTTTTCCCACCTCGCTGCTCTTGACGTAGATTCTGCCCTTGTGGTATTCCTCCACGATGCGCTTGGCGAGGCTCAGCCCCAGCCCCCATCCGCGCTTCTTGGTGGTGAATCCGGGTCGGAACACGTTGCGGATGTCCTTCTTGCGTATACCCTTGCCTGTGTCGGCCACGTCGATGACGACCCTCTGCCCGGAGTCGTCCACGCTGAGCGTGATGCTGCCCGCCTCGCCTCCCATGGCGTCGACGGCGTTCTTGCAGAGGTTCTCCACCACCCACTCGAAGAGGTGGGGGTTCATCTGCGCCATCACCTCGTGGTCGGGCAGCCGGGTTGTCATCTTGATGCGCTTGGAGGTGCGGCGGTCCATGTAGTCGACCACGTGGCGCAGCACCTCGTTGAGGCTCGAGGGCTGCATCTCGGGCTGGGAGCCTATCTTGCTGAAGCGGTCGGCGATGAGCTGCAGCCGCTCCACGTCCTGGTTCATCTCGGGTATGAGGGCATCGTCGGGATACTGCTCCTTCAGAATCTCCACCCACGCCATGAGGCTGGAGATGGGCGTGCCGAGCTGGTGGGCGGTCTCCTTGCTCAGTCCCACCCACACCTTGTTCTGCTCGGCGCGCTTGGACGTGAGCAGGGCGAAGATGGCCACGACCACGAATATCAGCACCACGCCCAGCTGGGCAAAGGGATAGTAGGCCAGCCGCTTGAGGATGCTGCTGTCGTCGAAGCACACGTCGATGTAGTCGGAGTGGGGGGAGTCGTCGAGGTTGATGCGTATGCTCTTTCCGTGGGCCAAGAGGTCGCGCCCGATTTGGGCGGCATGGCTGAGGCTGTCCTCATAGTCCTTGCCCTTCACCTTGATGTTGCGGAATGTCTGGGCGTTGCCCTTGGAGTCGAGCACGATGACGGGAATGGTGTTGTTCTCGTTGATGACCTTCAATACCAGTCCCAGGTTGGTGTTCTCGTCGGCTGTGTTGAGGGTGCGCATGGCCTCGGCCCACACCTCCATGCGCGTGTGCTCCTCGCGCTCCAAGTCACGGGTGAGGAGGTGGGAGGTGACGAGCGAGGCCACAGCTATCACCACTGCGGCCAGCACGAGGAAAATCTTTACCTGTCTGATTCTGTCGGTCCACTGCATGGCTGTAAGGATAACGCTGGTGTGGGCGGGATATTGTGCGCGTCTAACTGTTGGCTCCGCCTTGGCCGTCGTTTGGCTCTTGGCGGCCTCTCATCCGCTCCACGGCCTGGATGTCCTCCTCGCTGGGCTGGAAGCGGCGGTAGACGAAGTTGTCGCTCAGATAGTTCTTGCGCACGATGGGATTGGCCGAAATCTCCTCGGGGAGTCCCTTGAAGAGAATCTTGCCCTCGAAGAGCAGGTAGGCACGGTCGGTGATGGAGAGGGTCTCCTGCACGTTGTGGTCGGTGATGAGGATGCCTATGTTGCGGTATTTCAGCCGCCAGACGATGTGCTGTATGTCCTCCACGGCTATGGGGTCCACGCCGGCAAAGGGCTCGTCGAGCATCACAAACTTCGGGTCGATGGCCAGGCAGCGTGCGATCTCGCAGCGGCGGCGCTCGCCGCCGGAGAGGCGGTCGCCCTTGTTCTTGCGCACCTTGGTCAGCCTGAACTCCTTGATGAGCGACTCCAGCTTGTCGGTCTGCTGCTGGTGGGTGAGTTGGGTCATCTCCAATACCGACATGATGTTGTCCTCCACGCTGAGCTTGCGAAACACGCTGGCCTCCTGGGGCAGGTAGCCGATGCCCGCCCGGGCGCGCTTGTAGACGGGATAGTCGGTGATTTCCTTTCCGTCGAGGTAGACGTGGCCGCCGTTGGGCACCACGAGTCCCGTGGTCATATAGAATGAGGTGGTCTTGCCGGCTCCGTTGGGGCCAAGCAGTCCCACGATCTCTCCTTGGCGCACGTGGAAGCTCACGTTGTCGGCCACCGTGCGGGCGCCGTAGCGCTTGATGAGTCCCACACTGCGCAATTCCACTAAGTGCTGCTCCTGCTGGGGAGCCTCGTTGCGGTCTTTCTCCATGACTTGATTTGTTTTGATTGCAAAAATACTAAAAAAGAGGTGAATAACGCTTATAAAATAAAAAACTCTTTGCCTGTTTGTGGTTTTTCAACGGATTTTGCTTACTTTTGCAGCGATGATTGTCACAAGGCTTCTACTGAGGTGGCTCAACACGTTTGGCCGCTATCTGATTCTGATGGGTCGCTCCTTCCAACGGCCCGACCGTCTGAGGATGTTTCTGAAACGCTATGTCAAGGAGATGTCCCAGTTGGGTGTCGACTCCATTGGCATTGTGCTGCTCATCTCGTTTTTCATTGGCGCCGTCATCTGCATCCAGATGAAGGTGAACATCCAGAGTCCGTGGATGCCCCGTTGGACCACGGGCTACACCACGCGTGAGATCATGCTCCTGGAGTTCTCCAGCTCCATCATGTGTCTGATTCTCGCGGGCAAGGTGGGCAGCAACATCGCCTCGGAGCTTGGCACGATGCGCGTGACCCAGCAGATTGACGCGCTCGACATCATGGGCGTGAACTCTGCCAACTACTTGATTCTGCCCAAGATTTTCGGCCTTGTGACCATCATGCCGTTCCTCGTGATTTTCTCCTCGGCGATGGGCATCGTCGGCGCCTACGCCACTGCCTTTGTCGGCCACATGATGCCGCCCGACGATTTGACGCTGGGCTTGCAGCATTCCTTCAACCAGTGGTTTGTGTGGATGAGCATCATCAAGAGCCTCTTCTTTGCCTTCATCATCGCCAGTGTGTCGAGCTACTTCGGCTACACCGTCGAGGGAGGCTCCGTGGAGGTGGGCAAGGCCTCGACCGACGCTGTGGTGTCGTCGAGCGTGCTGATCCTGTTCAGTGACGTGTTTCTCACCCAAATGCTATCGTGACCTATGATAGAAGTGAAGAATCTTACCAAATCGTTTGAGGACAAGACGGTGCTGTTCGACATCAACGCGCGTTTCGAGCAGGGCAAGACCAATCTTGTCATCGGACAGTCGGGCTCGGGCAAGACTGTGCTGATGAAGAACCTCATCGGGCTGCTTGACCCAACGAGCGGCGAGGTGCTCTACGACGGGCGCAGCTTCGTCAACATGACCAAGAAAGGCAAGGCCGCCATGAGGCGTGAGATGGGAATGGTGTTTCAAGGCTCCGCCCTCTTCGACTCGCTCACCGTGCTGGAGAACGTCATGTTTCCCTTGGACATGTTCTCCAACATGAATCTGCGCGAGCGCCAGCAGCGGGGACGTGATTGTCTGGCACGCGTCAACCTGACGGGAGCCGAGAACAAGTATCCCAGTGAGATCTCGGGAGGTATGCAGAAGCGTGTGGCCATCGCCCGCGCCATATCCCTCAAGCCAAAATACCTGTTCTGCGACGAGCCCAATTCGGGACTGGACCCGAAGACTTCGCTTGTGATAGACGAGCTCCTCTCGGGCATCACCCATGAGCAGAACATCACCACCATCATCAATACCCACGACATGAACTCCGTGTTGGGCATCGGCGAGAGCATCCTCTTCATCTACCAAGGCCACGTGGAGTGGATGGGCAACAAGGATCAGGTGCTGGAGTCGACCAACAAGCGTCTCAACGACCTCGTCTTCGCCAGCGACCTCAGCCGCAAGATGAAGGAGATGGCCGAAAGGGAAGAGAGAAGAAAAGCGGGAAAATAACTCTTCCCGCTTTTACTCGCTGTTTTTTTTCTCTGTATTTTGGGTCTTGACCAACCGGTTGATTACCCCACTTTATTATATCGATTGC
Source organism: Bacteroidales bacterium (assembly GCA_004558865.1). Classification (GTDB taxonomy): domain Bacteria; phylum Bacteroidota; class Bacteroidia; order Bacteroidales; family Bacteroidaceae; genus Prevotella. Next base: position 282 of record SFCY01000116.1, on the reverse strand, counting down.
TGTTTGCGGACGTTTTAGGAATGCGTCTCATCCTCTTTCTGCAAACGGCTGCAGGCAGCACTGATTTCATCTGGGACTTTTCAAAAGGGCGAGAACGACAACACAATATCGTTCTTTCATTTTTTGATGTGACTGCCCTCGCTTCAGCTCAATTCTCTTATATAAGAACTTAGAAAAGCGGACAATATCCGCTGTGCGGAACTTTACGGTTGAATTTAGGATTCTATTGTAACAAAAACCAGTAAAACCCTTGCTGCGATGCAAGGGCTACGCTCGTTGTTT
>SFCY01000115.1 GCA_004558865.1 Bacteroidales bacterium | reverse complement strand
AGGACTATACGAAATGAAACAACATATCCAATCCACGGAAAATATCTGCTGTGCCAAACAATCTGCGTATTCTGCGCTATCTGCGTGCCAAAACACCACATATTCCTGTTTTGTCATAGGGGTGCCCGGATTGAAGACACTAATGCTGATTATAAGAGAGTTGCCGAACTCGCACAAAAAAAAGTGACGAAAACCAGACAAGGCTTCCTCAGCATATTGGCAAGGCGCAGCGAAACCAAACATCCGCTGACAGCCTATCGGTGAGGCTGCCAGCGGATGAAAGTGGATTGCCGCCCCCAAAAACGAAGGCCGGCTATGCATGTTGGTGGTTGCGGGGGAATCCTTTGAGGGCTATTTGCAAGAGTTGAGCAAATCAACCTTGCCATCATCGATGAGTTTTTCGATGAGTTCGCCGAACAAGGTGTTCTGCCAAGCGAACCAAGACCGGGTGTAATGTTGGGAATCATTCACGTCGAACGACTCGTGCATGAGTCCCGTCCCAGCGTCGGTATGCATCAATGTCTCGATGCACCATTTGATTTCCTGGTCATCGTTGGAGGTGAAGGCCTTCATCATGATGCTCATGGGCCAAGCCATGTCGTAGCCAATGTGGGGGCCGCCGATTCCCTCGCCCGCCTTGCCGCGGAAGAAATAGGGGTTGTCCTCGCTCCACACGAAGCGGCGGGTGTTCTGATAGATGGGGTCGTTGACATCCACATCGCCCAAGTAGGGCATGGCCAAGAGGCTTGGCACATTGGCGTCGTCCATGAGCAGCTGATTGCCGAAGCCGTCCACCTCGTAGGCATAGATCTTGCCGTATTTGGGATGGTTGTATACGGCATACTTCATCAGGGCTTCGTGCACCTCCGTGGCCAGACTGCGGCACTGCGAAGCCAAGCCGGCATTGCCATTCACCTGGTCGAGCACCTCCGCGGCCTTGTTGAGCGAGGTCACAGCCATGAAGTTGGAGGGAACGAGGAAGAGCAGCACCGTGGCGTCGTCGCTGGGTCGGAAGACGGAGGCGATGAGGCCGACAGGCTTCACGGGCGCTCCCCATCCGCCGTTGCCCACGGTGTCGTAGGCGCGGTCGGTGACGCGGAGGAACTTATACGGCCCCCGTCCGCTCTTGCGCTGCTGCTCCTGGAAGGTCTTCAGCACCTTTTCCATGGCCTCCACCCATAGGCTGTCGAAGATGGAGGCGTCGCTGGTCACTTTCCAATATTCGTAGGCCAGCCGGATGGGGTAGCAAAGGGAGTCGATTTCGTATTTGCGCTCATGCAGCTCGGGCTTCATGCCGCAGTCGTCCTTCATCCATGGGCCGTTGGGATCGGGCACACGGTTGAAAGCGTTGGCATACGGGTCGAGGCAGATGTTCTTCAGCTGCCTGCGTATAACACCCTTGATGAGCTTCTTGAGGTTCTTGTCCTTGTTGGCAAACCGCAGGTAGGCTTGTATCTGCCCAGCGGAGTCGCGCCCCCACATGGCTGCGATGTCGCCCGTATAGACAAAGGTGTCTGGTTCGCCGTCGCTGTCCTCGATGTAGTGAACGGTGGTGTCGAGCGTGTTGGGGAAGCAGTTGGCGAACATATAGGCCAGATAGGGGTTATCCTTGAGCAGCTTCCTCACGCGTTTGATTTCCTCCTCAATGACGTTGGAGCGGAACAGCCGCTCGGCCTCTGGCGGCCGTTTCGACACGTAGCGCGTGCTGACGGCGGCAAGCTCAATATATTCTTTGCCGAATTCCTTTTGAACCTTTGCCGCCTGGGCATGGCACTGGCCCATGCCAAGCACGAGCATGCCACAGGCGCACACAAAGCTTTTGCTGATGGGATTCATCTTTCTTGCTGGCTGTTGGTTACGGACGCTGGTTCTTCTTCGTAGCCCATGCTGAAGGCTTGCTGCCCATGACGAGTGTGAGCTTGCCTCCCTGCATGAGCTGCTGGTAGGTGATGAAGCTGCGGTCGAGCGGCTTGCCGTTGAGCGTGGCCGACTGCACATAGATGTTGGTGTCGGAGTTGCCCTGCGCCTCCACCGTGAAGGTCTTGCCATTCTCCAATTGGATGGTCGCCTGGCTGACAACGGGCGAGCCAATGACCAACGGGCCGCCTGCGGGCTGCACCTGATACAGGCCAAGGGCCGACATGATGTACCATGCCGACATCTGCCCCACATCCTCGTTGCCGCAGAGGCCGTCGTTGCGGGTGTTGTACATTTCCCTCATCACTTTCCTCAGCAGGGGTGCCGCCTTGTAGGGTTGGCCGATGTAGTTGTACATATATATAATGTGGTGGCTGGGCTCGTTGCCGTGGGCATACTGTCCGATGAGTCCCGATATGTCGGGAGAAGCCTCCGCGCCCATGTCGCCCTGGGCAAGGAACAGGGAGTCGAGCTTGGTGGTGAAGGCCTTCTCCGAGGGGAAGCACTTCACCAACCCCTTCACATCCTGGGGCACGAGCCACGTGTATTGCCAGGCGTTGCCCTCGGTGTAGTCGTCCATGCGATGCACGGCGTGGAAGGGGTTGAACGGTTTGCGCCATTGCCCTTTGGAGTCGAGTCCGCGCATGAACTGCGTCTGTGGGTCGAAGAGCCGCTGATAGGCTTTGGCGCGCTGGGCGTAGAGCTGGGCTGTCGCCTTTTCTCCAAGCTGCTCTGCCACGCGGGCCACGCCATCGGCGGCAATGGCATACTCCAAGGTCTTGGCCACTGTCTCGTGGGTGGAGTCAAGGTCGAGTGGGATATATCCGTACTTGTTCATGAGTTCCAGTCCGCGCCCCGGGGTCTCCATTGTGGTCGTCAGGGCCCTCAGGGCATGCTGCTTGTCGGCCACCAAGCCTTTGAGCGTCATGTCGGCCAAGACTACGACACCGGGATTGCCCACCATGCAGTCGGTCTCGTTGCCCATCAAGTGCCAAACGGGCAGACGGCCCTGCTCGTCGAAGATGCGCAGGAAGGTCTTGCCCATGTCGCTCACGCGCGAGGGAGCCACTATCGAGAGCAAGGGCATCTCCGCGCGGTAGGTGTCCCAAAGCGAGAAGGTGGTGTAGTTGTGGCTGCCATCCTGGCTGCGATGCACCTGGCCATCGGCCCCGCGGTAAGAGCCGTCGACATCATCGAACAGCGAGGGGGCATTGAAGGCATGGAACATGGCCGTGTAGAACACCTGCCTCGTGGCATCGTCGGCCGAGATGCGAACCTTGTCCAAGGCGTCTTCCCAAGCCTTGTCGGCTGCCATGGCCACGCGGTCGAAGTCGGCGCCGCCCAACTCGCTGTCCAGGTTGCGCCCTGCGCCGGCTATAGAGGTGGCCGACAGCCCCACCCGGACAATCAGGGGCTGCTTGGGGTTGGCCACTTCAAACACGCCATAGCCGTCGCCGCTCTTTACCAACCGCAAGGGCTGGGATAACCTGGCCTTGAAATACACTTTCTGGTCCTTTGCCCATCCGTGGGAGAAGCGCAGTCCGGAAATCTCGTTGGTCCCCTCAAGCTGGAAATCGGCGGCGTACATCTTGTCCCAACCTATGCCCGTGTTCAAGTCGAGACGGATGTAGGCTGGGCCGTCGCCATGGAACGTATAGCGGTGCATGCCGCAGCGCTCGGTGGCCGTCAGCTCCACGGTCACGTCGGGATTGTGCAGGTCCACCCTGTAGTAGCCCGGGCGAACGGTCTCGTCCTGGTGGCTGAACACTGCGGTGTCCTGTTCTACAGAGCCTACAGGCAACAGGCTGATGTCGCCCAAGTCGCCAATGCCCGTACCGCTGAGGTGGGTATGGCTGAAGCCCACCAGCACATTGTCGCTGTCGTGGTAGCCCGAACACCAGTCCCAGCCGCGGGTGTGCTCCGTTGGCCCCAACTGGACAAAGCCGAACGGCACGTTGGCGCCCAGGAACACATGGCCGTGGCCGCCTGTGCCAATGCGCGGATTGACCAACTTGGTGAGATTGCCCGCCGAGGCAAACAAGGGCAGCAAGGCCACGAGCATGGCCAGGCTGCGCAAGGATATCTTCTTCATGAGTGGAAACATTTGATGGGTTATTTGGGCAGATTGCCGTTGTAATGATGTTGCTTCACGAAAGCGATGATTTCGTCAATATAGCCGAACGCCAATGCCGTCACGGTGTCGGCTGCGCCGTAATACACGCACACCTTGTTGCCCTCGGTGAGAGCGGCACAGGGGAAGACGACATTGGGCACATCGCCCTGCAGCTCGTAGGGCGCGGCCGGTCCGAGCAGGTAGAAGCGCGAGCGGAAAAGCACTTTCTCGGGATGCTCCCTGTCGAGAAGGGCTGCTCCCATGGAATAGCGGTAGCCGTTGCAGGTGGTGATCACGCCGTGATAGAACAACAGCCATCCCTCATCGGTGAGGATGGGAATGGGGCCTGCGCCTATCTTCGTGCACTGCCAGGCGCTCTCCTCGAAAGGAGTGGGACGCATCACGCAGCGATGCTCGCCCCAAAACTTCATGTCGGGACTGAAGCTGACGAAGATGTCGCCAAAAGGAGTGTGGCCGTTGTCGCTCGGACGGGAGAGCAAGGCATACTTGCCATTGATCTTCTGCGGGAAGAGCACACCGTTGCGATTGAAGGGCAGGAAGGCGTTCTCACACTGGTAGAAGGTCTTGAAGTCAAACGTATATCCGATGCCGATGGTGGGTCCGTTGTAGCCGTTGCACCAGGTGATCCAGTAGCGGTCCTCTATCCATGTCACGCGGGGGTCGTATTTATACTCACTCACTATCATGTCGGTGTTTCCTGCCTCGAACTGTATGGGGTCTGGGTTGATGTCCCAGTGGATGCCGTCTTTGCTGAAACCGGCGAAGATGTTCATCTGCACGGCCTTGTTGTCGCAGCGGAACACGCCGGCAAAGCCATCGCCAAAGGGAACGACCGCACTGTTGAAGATGCTGTTGGATGTGGGAATGTGATAACGGTCGATGATGGGGTTCTTGCTGTAGCGCCAAAGCGGGTCCTTGCAGCCTGCCGGTCGGTTCTCAAAAGGAATGTGTGTCATTATTTCTGATGATTTTATTGTTTTGAAGATTCAATGATTCGGGTCTCGACCTGGGTTGCCTCACCATGCCAAAGTACAAGCAAGATGGGCTCTGCCCTATAGGCCTATTGAAAATGCTCAGATATTATTCTACAAAATTAACGATTTTATTTGTTTCTTACACCAACATCAAGCGTTAATAAAACATAAACCTCCAATGGTGCGTAATGCGCAATCGCCACGCGGCTTTAGTACAGCGCATAATCGGGAAGAAATCCACTTTGCGGAAGAGGTGGGGGAATTATGAGACTAAGGCTGGTCCTAAACCATCGCAGGTTTAGGACCAGCCTTACCATTATATTCAACAGCCATCGACAATCAAGGCTTTCGGCGCAATTGGATTATGCATTGACATGGTCGAGGTCGACAAACTTGCCCTTTGCCTTGCGCTCTGCAATCATTGCCTGGAGCTTGCGCTTGCGGTTGGGGGCAATCCACTGGCGCATGAAGATGTTGGGGATGGCCACGCCGATGGCTATGCAGAGCAGCACCAAGGTGCCAAGCACCATGTTGTGCATGGCGAAGGTGAGCTCGCCCACCACTCCCGTCATGCCAATGAAGCCGTAGAGGGCACGATACATCAGCACTCCCGGCACCATGGGAATGACGGCCGGGATGGTGATGCACTGATGGGGCGTATGCAGCAGATGGACGGCCTTGATGTTGATGATGGAAATGAGGCTGGCACCAGCCAAGGAGCCTATCATCAAGCCCATGTCCAATCCGATGTTGCCATTGCTGGGACCCAAATTGACGAAATTGCGCGAGCAGACGGCAATCACGCCGCCCACCGCCACCCAAGCCTGCAGGCGATAGGGCACGTTGAATATCGTGGCGAAGCCCATTGCAGATATGGCGGCCGCAAGGGCGAACTCGCCAAATGTGTGGTGAGGGGTCATGCTCAGATTGTGGACAAAATTGTCGATGCCACACACTTTGATGGCCAGTGCGATGCCGAAGGCCATTGCCACAATCATCAACACGGTGTTGGTGGCCCTCACCAGACCGGTCTCGATATGGTTGTCCAAGAGGTCGTTGACGGAGTTGATGAGCGGAACGCCCGGCACGATGAAGAGTGCGCAAGCCATCATGGGGTGCCACGGAGTGGACGACAAGAAAAGTGGGCGCAGGGCTTCAGGGATATAAGCCATCACTTCGGGGCGGGAGATGAATGTCGAGGCCCAGGCGATGAGCGTGGAGAGGAAGGCGGCAATGGCGATGTTGGCGTATGTGTTGCTGCCCAACTTGTTGAGGTACATGCGGAAGCGGTTGCCCAAGATGGCCGCGATGGAGCAATAGAAGAATGCAGGCCAGTCGCAGCCGAACTGGATGCAGAAGCCGCCGCAGGCAAAGCCCGCCCCGATGGCGACAAACCAGTCGCTGTAGTTGCGCTTGCGGTGGGCAATCTCTTCCAATCGCTCCTCATACTGGTCGAGGTCGTAATCCTCGCGGATGGCCGTCCATGTGAGTTTGCTGATTTCCTGTATGGCCTCCATGTTGATGCCGTGCTTGGCGCAACGCCGCATCTTCGTGTAGGAGTGATACTCATCGCTAAGGTTCACCGTCAGCATGTAGTAGTCGATTTGGATGTGCAGATTCTCTTCGGGCAATCCCAAATAGGCTGCGGCGCGCTCCATGTTGCGCCTCACCCTGCTCGTGTCGGCCGAGCTGTCCATCAGAATCTGGCCGGTACGGAGCAACAAGTCCAGCTTGCGGTGCAAGACGGGCTCTCCTTTTTTGCAAAGTTCCTTATCCATCTTATAAGGCTGTAATATATAAATAATGTGTAACCTAAATACTTGAACTTCATCCTTCGCTTTCTCGCCATGGCAGAGGGCAAGGGGCTTGGCTCCGCGCATTTTGCCAGTAGAAAACGTATGTCAAACAGAGACTTCTCCTTTTTCGAATGCAAAGGTACAACAATTTCTTCATATAAGGAAATTCTCCCGCCAAGAATGCGCAATCCCCAGCCGCTGCGTGGGATCGATGTCATCGACTCTTGCCTTGTACTCCTCGTTTTTGTTCCAAATCAGCGGCAAAGATGGCACAGCGGATATTTTCCGCGGAATCATGGTAAGTTTATATGTAAAGGGGAAGGAAAATGGTCCTGTCCAGGCTTACGCTCCTACCGGAGCTATGGTTCTGAAGCGACGGAGTAGCCTTACGAGCAAGCTCGACGGCTACCCCGTCACTTCAGAACCACACCTTTGGAGGCAAGCCTGCCCATGACGAAAATCGCTATCGCGTA
>SFCY01000114.1 GCA_004558865.1 Bacteroidales bacterium | reverse complement strand
AGAGGCAGCTGTTTGGTGGCCGCATGACCCACCAAAGGTTGAAATATGAAACTTTTCTTCAATTCAAGAGAGAAATCATACAGTTGCGGATTTTAGGGACTATACGAAATGAAACAACGCATCCAATCCACGGAAAATATCCATTGAACCGAGAAAATCCCTATGATGTTCCCAATGTCAACAACCGACATTCCTTTTTTCGAACTGTTGCGCATCGTCACTTTGACGTTTTTTGATAGGCCAGCCGCTCGTCACCATTCTGCAAATGGATGATGCCACAATAGGTGAAGCCGTACTTCGCAAGACAGTGACGCATGACGGCGTTGTCACGATGCGTGTCGATGCGGATATTGCCATCCATGGAGAAGCACCACTCAAGCAGGTCCCTCATAACTCCGTGGCAGCCAGGCAGGCTCGCCACCCTGTGGATGACGTGGTAAGCCCTCGGGTTGAGCCATTTGCCATTGTAGATGATGGCGTATGTCGGCTCTGGCCCTCTTATAAACGCCCAGGTGGCAATGGGCTTGCCATTCTCCAAGAGCAGATAGCTGTCACCGTTGGCAATGTCATTCTCTATCTGTATTTTTGAGGGGTGGTTGTCATCCCACTGATGCATGTTGCCAGAGGCGACCATGATCTTACGGCCGCTGTCAATGAGGTGCATAACAGTTTGTGTGTCATGCTCCGTCGCCCTCCTGATGGTACGATTAGCTTGCATATCCATCTCTCCCACACAAAAAAGCAGCCAAGGTCGCAAAGGCTTGCACTGTCTACCGTGCGTCCTTTGCGAGTTGGCGGAAGCTTTGTTTTAGAACCTGCCCTACAGCATCACCTTGGCGATGGCCTTGCGAATCTTGCCGCTGCCGATGATGGGCGCATGGGCATCCTCTGGAAATACGATGAGGAAGTCGTTGGGCATCATGTCGATATAGGTTGTGGGCTTGTCGAAGAACGTAGCGAAGTCGCCACCCTCATCGTAAGGGTGGGCCACGTCCTTGCAATCGTCGGTGTTGCGCCATCCCACGCGCTCTTTGCCCTCAAGCAGGATGTGCACATCGATATATCTGCGATGAACCTCCAACACCTGCTTCTCTTGAGGCAGACATTCGGGGTTGACATTGTTGATGAAGAGTTTGTCGCCATCGAGGACAATCTTTCCCATGGGCGTGTGGAGCAGGTCGTGGCTCTTGACATACGCGAAGAGCTGGGGTAGGAGAGGGTGGAGCGACGCGTAGCGGTCGGCGTAGGCAATGTTTCCGTAAATCATAAGTTGTATTTAATAAATGATTGAATGTAAATGATGCTTGCTGTTGATAATCAGACGTAAAGGTCATTCTCGCGTTCTATATCGGCAAGGTCCCGGAGAAATAGGACGTATCTCTCCACCACGGCCTCAGCAAACCGTCGGCCTTTCTCAGCCGTAGCAAGTCGTGGGTCGCCCACTCCAGTATCGTCAGGCGAGATCATTCCCCAGTTGCGGGGCATCCAGATCGCATGGTCTCTGAGCGCCTCAAGGCGGAACGACCGTCCCTGCCCCGGTCCGGCTTCGCCCAAATCGACATATTCGGGATGGTAATGCATCATCACAGAAGTCTCCACCTCATCGGCGTGGTCGCCAGGCTGGTCGAAGAAAGCTTTCACGTCGGCCATTCGAAACCACTCGCCTGTAGCTATCATGAAGTCGGGATGGTCCACCGTCAGGTCGCGTATCATGTTCTTGAAGTTGTTGCCGCCGTGCCCGTTGACGATGACCAACTTGCGCAGTCCCTGATGATGGAGATTGTCCACGAGGTCGGCCAAAATGGCCTTTTGCGTCTCGTAGCGATAGTGTACGCAGAAAGGAAGGTCGCGCTGGCCTGGGTTTTGCGCCCCCATCGGCACGGGTGGCATCACCATACAGCGCTTGCCATAATCGCGGAAGCATTTCGCGGCAGCATCGACCGCGATGTCGTGGGAGAGGATGCAGTCTGTCAGATAGGGCAGATGCAGGTTGTGGGGTTCCGTGGCACCCCATGGCAGCAGGGCGATGTCATATTGACAACGACGTGCCACCCCGTAGGTGGAGACCGAAAGGTCCCATTGTCTTTGCTCTTTGTCCATTGGTTTCAATATTGATTGTTCTGATGGAGGAAAACGATGTCGGTTTCTTATCCATCACCTTAATTGTCAATTGTTTGCATGTATGGTCAATCTAACTATCTCAGGGGTGCGAATACCGGGTTTCAGTTCCCCGCCTATGACATAGATGTCGTTACGGCAAGCCACCAACGATGCCCCCGCCCGTGCCGTGGCCTGACTGCGCCCAATGAGTTTCCATCCGTCATGGTCGCGGATGAAGATGCAGGGATTGAAGCGATACCATTCCTTGGGATGTCGCAGATAGCCCGACGGCGGGTCGTTGAGCGCCCTAAGGAACACCTCCTTGTTCACTCCACCCACGGCTACAACCTTGTTGCCGCTGATGTTTACGGCCGCCGCGCCGCCCAAGAACACGGTCTCTCCCTGCTCATCCACAGGTGCGGCCACAAATTCTACGGTCTGTCCGTAGCTTTGGCCGCCCATGTTAAGCGTCGCCTTTGCGGCAGGTGTCTTGGGCGTATAACCGCCCCAAACACAGAACCGTCCGTCGAGAAAGGCGCTGACGGGCTGCTGGAGCATCTCCATGCTGTCGCCAACCGTCTGCCATCCTGCCTCAGGGCGAAGCAGGTCGAGTGTCAACAGAAGTCGGCCGCCCCTCACCATGATGCGGTGTGACTGCATGGCGGCCGTGAGATTGTCAAGCCGCACAGGCAGCGAGGGCAGACTGTCGATGATGGCACGCCCCTCTGCAAGGCTGATGCGGAAGACGTCCCGCAGACTGCCTTCTCCATTCATGCCGCCAATGCAGATGATGCCGTCGCCCGCAGAGACGCTTGCCCCGTAGGCGGCGGGCACGGGCAGCGTGCCTATGCGCTTCCAAGAGAGTTGGTCGTTGGAGCTGGGGGGCGCGGCATAGATGCCCTGGTAGTAGCGTTTGGCGCCGCCGTCGGCTGCCGGAACATCGGGGAAGTTGCACCCTCCGGCCATCACCAACGTATGGCCTATGCTGCCGGCATAGCAGGCCGACACGCCTTGGGCCATTCCTTGCTCATCCTTAGGGAATCCTTTCAGATACTGGATGGACACGGTGTAGTCCTCGGCCATCACCCTGGGGGCAAACAGGAAAAGGAGGAACAGTATGCTTGTCTTTATGATATGGGTTGCCATCATGTCATTGTTTTTCTTTGAGACGATGCCCCGCGGGGGCTTTGCGTTGTGGGTTATGCTCATGTCTTGTATGGTTTGCCTGCTGCGAAATCCGCTCACGTTTGTCCCAACCCTTCGCAGAGAGCGTCGGTCCTGATGACTTGGGGGCTGGACTTGCCTTTCAGCACCAACACCTTCCTTCCATTGCGGTAGATGTGCAACTGTCGGGAGCGCACCACGGCTGTAAGCCTCGGGTCGCCTTCCACCGCCTGCCATATCCGATGGTATGCGCCATCCGCATCCATCAGTTTGCGCCGCAAGTGCGAGCACATATTCGTAGTGTCTATATCTGTCGTCTTCATTGCTGTCGATCCTTCTTATGTGTTTAAGTGGCACAAAATTAATGCTTTTTTATGAATCAACACCAAGATTCTTTGAAAAACACAAAAATTGCCATTCTTCGTGTCGAAAGCAGGTCGCCCAGCGTGCGGATGGCTGTCCGTTCGCCAGACCATAGCTTGACGCACAGCGACGGAGCGAAACCACGAGCCTGCGATTCAACCCCAAAAGAACAATACGCCTCATCATCCTTGCCCACATGGCCAAAAATGTGTACTTTTGCCAACCAAACGAACAAGATGGAAATGAAAGACAATGCGACCATCGGGCAACGGTTGCCCGCCTACGATATAGCCGAACAGCTGAACAATGAGCTAAGGGCTCACCATGCCGCCGTAGTGGTGGCTCCACCCGGGGCCGGCAAGTCAACGCTGCTGCCACTCACCATACTCAAGGCTCTGCCCGAGGGCAATATCGTCATGTTGGAGCCGCGCCGTTTGGCGGCTCGCCAAGTGGCCATGCGCATGGCACAGATGCTGGGCGAGGATGTAGGCGAGACCGTGGGCTATCAAATCAGATTCGAACGACGGCTATCGGCCAAGACGCGCATCGAGGTGGTCACAGAGGGCATCCTCACCCGCCGAATGGTGGACGACCCCACCTTGGAGGATGTGGCATGCATCATCTTCGACGAGTTTCACGAACGCAGCCTGCAGTCGGACGTGGCCCTTTGCCTTGCCCGGCAAATCAAGGATATCCTGCGGCCAGAACTCAACCTTGTGGTCATGTCGGCCACCATCGACGCTAAGCCCATCAGCGCGGCATTGGGGGCAAAGGTCATAGCGTGCCAAGGGCGCATGTTTCCCGTGGAAGTGGTGCAGTCCAAGGAAGACTGCGACGCACGGCATGTGGCTGAGACGGTGGCCGCCGTGGTGAGCCGAGTCCACGGCAGCCGTCAGGGCGACATCCTTGCCTTTCTGCCAGGCCAGGCCGACATCGTGCGCTGCGCAGAACTGCTGGAGCAGAGCCTTGCTCCTACACAGGTGTATCCTCTCTATGGCAACCTCCCGCCCCGACAACAGCAAATGGCCATAGCACCGTCGGGTGGGGGAGAGCGCAAGGTGGTGCTGGCCACGCCCATTGCCGAGACCTCGCTGACCATCGAGGGCGTGCGCATCGTGGTGGACAGCGGCTACTGCCGCAAGCTCGTGTTCGACCCCTCCAACGGTCTGAGCCATTTGGAGACGGTACGCATCAGCCACGACATGGCCCTGCAGCGCACCGGACGCGCCGGGCGCGTGGCCCCAGGTGTGTGCTACCGCTTGTGGACCACGGCCACCGACCACCGCATGGAGCAGCAGCGACACCCCGAAATCGAAGATGCCGACCTGGCTCCCATGGCTTTATCCATAGCTACTTTCGGCCAGACGGACATCGCCTCGATGCCCTGGCTCACACCGCCGCCAGCAGCCAACCTGCAAAGGGCACTGGCCCAGCTGCGGCTGCTTCGCGCACTGGATGGCGACGGACAAGCCACAACTTTGGGTAGACGCATGGCCATGCTGCCCTGCCATCCGCGCATCGCGCGAATGATGCTCATGCCCGAAAGCAGTGGCGGAGAATCGTTGGCCTTTGACATCGCCGCAATTTTGGAAGAAAAGGACGTGATGGGCGCCGAATCCCCCATGGTGGGCGCCAACCTTGCGGCGCGCGTGGCCGCCCTCAGGGAAGCGCGCGACCATGGCGCCTTGGGACGCTGGGCGCGCGTGGCCAAGGTGGCCGCGGAATATGCGCGCATGGTGGGCCGGCACACAAGCAACGCCCCCGTGGCTGCCGAAGACGTGGGTGCGCTGGTGGCCGCGGCCTATCCCGAACGGGTGGCCATGGCCGTGGACCACAACGGCAACTACCGACTGGCGGGTGGCGGCCAGGTTGCACTCGACGCGGGAGACCCACTCACGGGTCATCAATGGCTGGCCGTGGCCTCGCTCCACGCCGCAGGGCTAGGACGGGGACGCGTGTTCATGGCCGCACCTGTGAGACCCGCCGACTTGGAACCCTTGGCCTCGTGGCAAGACAACCTAACGTGGATAACCCACCAAGGAGGTCTGGTGGCTCGAAGCGAACTGCGCCTTGGATCGCTGGTCATGGAGAGTCGGCCCATCGGACAGACTGACCCAGAGAAATGGGTGGACATCGTGTGTGCCGCCGTGGAGAAGGAGGGCCTGAGCCTCCTCGACTGGAACGCCACTGTGGCCCAGCTGCAGTTGCGCGCTGCCCTTGTGGCAAGATGGCATCCCGAGCTCTCGCTTCCCAACCTCTCAACGGAGCATCTGTTAGCCAATCCCGAGGAGTGGCTCGGCTTCTACCTGAGAAGTGGCAACCACGTGCTGGCCACCGTGGCCGAACTGCGCAGGATAGACTTGGCCGAAGTGTTGTGGAACCAGCTCAACTATGAGCAGCAGCAAGCCATGGACCGTCTGGCTCCCGTCCGCCTGCGTGTGCCATCAGGCAGCATGATACGGGTAGACTATCGCATGGGCAGTGACGCCCCTGTGCTCAGCGTCCGCCTGCAAGAATGCTTTGGATTGGCCGACACGCCTTGCGTCGATGGCGGCCGCGTACCCGTGCTCATGGAGCTGCTCAGCCCCGGCTTCAAGCCCCTGCAACTTACCACCGACCTTAGGCATTTTTGGCAATCCACCTATTTTGAGGTCCGCAAGGAGCTGCGCCGCCGCTATCCCAAGCACTACTGGCCCGATGATCCGTTGTCGGCCGAGGCCGTCAGGGGAGTGCGTAGAAGCAAATAATAAGGATCGCCATAAGGCCATGGGGAATGCAACTCTGCAGCGAATCCCAGACCATAGCCCTCGCTCATAGCCTCTTTTTCAACGAATGAAACGGATTAATCGAATGCACAAGAAGACACACAAAACAAAAAGGATGAAAAAACAGAGGCCCTGCTGCAGGAATACCAAACTTTATTCGTAACTTTGCCCCGCAGCAAGCCCCTGGTGGCGAAAAAGGCTGTCCGCCAAGAGATGGGGCCAGCAATGGGACATGAGTCCCCCCATAGACGAAACGGCAGGAAACACATTCATCAACATACAAAACAAAAACAAACAGACTATCATTATGGCAACAAAAGACACAGTATTGGAGACCATGAGGCAGGCTGGCACACCGCTTGCCGCAGGCAAAATCGCAGAGCTTTCCGGCCTCGACCGCAAGGAAGTGGATAAGGCTATGAAGGAACTCAAGGCAGAGGGAGCCATCGTCTCCCCAGTCCGCTGCAAATGGGAGCCCGCCCAAAAGTAGGGCCATTCCCAAAGGAGCGCAAGGCCGCATTGGGCTCATCCCTCACAGGATGCCCAAATGCGGCCTTTGTGTGTTTCATGGCGCATTCCTCTTGAAAGGCATTATCAATGAACTATTTAGGTCAGACTCATCGACGGCTGTGCTACCGCATCCCGGTATGAGATTAAGCATGACTCAGCCTTTCGAGGCCGTCGCCGGATGCTTGTACAAAGGCCATGCATTTTAGAGCCACCCCGAACCCTGCCTGCACACGACCTCTTCAGTTGGACGATTGCAGATATTCATCGATGGTCGGCTTAAGGCCGGTTCTAAAAATTTGGTTTACCTAAAATCCGCAACTGTATGATTTCTCTCTTGAATTGAAGAAAAGTTTCATATTTCAACCTTTGGTGGGTCATGCGGCCACCAAACAGCTGCCTC
>SFCY01000113.1 GCA_004558865.1 Bacteroidales bacterium | reverse complement strand
AGAAATTGTGGAATCTTTAGTGGCTTTAACACTAACTTCTCCAGCATTACTTTTAGATGAAGTCGGGTTGATTACCGTGTACGTTAGGTAGCCTTGTTTGCTTTGCTCCTTTGTTCCAGTAGTGTTGACGTAAACGGCGTCTCCCTTGAACACGTCACCTTGCTTTACGCCATATTGTGCGGAGCACAGCAAGCTGCCAAGAAAGAGAAGAACGAGGGTGGTGAGTCCCTTCCAGAAATCTTTAATCTGCCCCCCCGAATCGGAGAAGACAACTGATGAAAATTATTCCTATCCATCTTTATCTTATATTATATGCTTATGTTCCAAACCACAACCGAATCGGAAACAAATTGAAGAGCATGCATGATTTTGGCTGAGGAGGGCTGTAGACAGGCTTATAGGGTGTGCAGTCTATCTCGGATGCTTGCGATGCCCATTCCGAATCCGTCTGTTATCTTGCTGCAAAAGTAGCAATTTTTGCTGTTGCGTGCGCAGGTTTCAAGTTAAAAAATAGTTAAAAACAACGATTGGACAATATACACGCAAATTCAAAGCTAAGAGAAAGGATGGATGAGGAAAAGAATGTTAAGGAGTTGGAAGAGCCTCCTCCTAATTCGGAAGAAGACTTCCAACTCCATAGGGTTGGGGGTTAGTCTTTGTCAGCCTGTGGAGTCCTTCGGTTGACTTGCGGCTTGTTGTGGCGATTGTGCCTCTTGGGCGACTTTATGGGAGCGTCGGCCGGCTTGGTGTCGTGATGGCGGGCTTTCTTGGGCTGCCCACCGCGCCCATTACGCGAAGGGCTTTTCCTGTTTCCGCCACGGGAGTCCTTGCGGCCCCGACCGCGCCCGCCACGTCCGTGAGCCGAAGGCTTCCCCACCTGGCGATATTCAGGGCCCGCGCCCACCTCCTTGGGCAAAGGGTTCTTCGTTATCTCCTTTTCCAAGAACTTCTCAATCTGGTTGAAGTAGAACATCTCCTCATCGCTGACAAAGGTGATGGCCACACCGGCCCTGTCGGCTCTGGCCGTGCGACCGATGCGATGCACATAGTCCTCCACGTCGTGGGGAACATCATAGTTGATGACCATCGACACGTCGTCGATGTCGATGCCACGAGCCACAATGTCTGTGGCCACAAGCACATCGATCTGCCCACTCTTGAACTTGAACATGATGTCGTCGCGCTCGGCCTGAGACAGGTCGGAGTGCATCTCGCCCGAATTGATGTGCATGCGGATGAACGCACGGTTGATTTCCTTCACCTTGGTCTTCTTGCCCGAGAAGATGATGACCCGCTTCAAGTCGCCTTTCTTGAAGATGTCGCGTATGATGCCCAACTTCTGAGGCTCATAGCACACGTAGGCGCTCTGCTGTATTCTCTCTGCGGGCTTGCTAACAGCCAACTTCACCATCACGGGATCCTTCAACAGGCTCTTGGCCAAATCCTCAATCTTTGGCGGCATGGTGGCAGAGAACATCACCGTCTGGCAGTTCTCGGGCAGCCCCTTGGCAATGGTCAGGATGTCTTCGGAGAATCCCATATCAAGCATACGGTCGGCCTCGTCGAGCACGAAGAAGCTCACACGGCTCGTGTCCAAGTTGCCCATCTGCAAATGGGAGATGAGGCGTCCCGGAGTGGCTATCACCACATCCGCTCCCAGCCTGAGGCTCTTCACCTCCTGGTCATAGCGGTTACCATCGTTGCCGCCGTAGACGGCCAAGCTGCTGACCCCATCGAGATAATAGGAGAATCCCTGCATGGCCTGGTCGATTTGCTGTGCCAGCTCACGGGTTGGGGACATGACAATGCAGTTGACGGCATCCTGCGGATAGCCGCCATCGTCCAATTTGGAGAGGATGGGCAGCAGATAGGCGGCGGTCTTGCCCGTACCGGTCTGCGCGATGCCCATCACGTCGCGCCCGGCGAGGATGGGAGGGATGCAGCGTTCCTGTATGGGCGTGCACTCGTCGAAGTGCATGTCCCACAACGCATCCAACACATTGTCATTCAAATCAGTCTCATCAAAATGCATAATCTAAAATCTTTTTACGTTAATGCTGCACTAATCCTGAACACAATCCCTCAGGGAGGATCAACTTGGCGCATGGCGGTAACAGAACCACGCCACGACGGCAAAAATGATGTTCGGCACCCACGCCGCCAGCATGGGCGGGAAGTTGGCTTGGATGGCGAAAGTGGAGCTCACCGTCTGCAGCATGATATACAGAAAGCTCAATGCCAATCCTATGCCGAGGTAGAGGCCCATGCCCCCCTTCCGCTTCTTGGAGCTCAGGGAGACACCGATGATGGTAAGTATGAACGAGGCGAAGCTGGCGGCAATGCGCTTATGGTACTCCACCTGATACTGCACCACATTGGCGGAGCCGCGCACCTGCTGCTTGGAGATGTACTCCTCAAGCTGGGGCAGGGTGAAGGTCTCCTGCTGCCCCTTGGAATACACCAGATCGGTGGGCTCCATCATCAGCACCGTGTCCTTTTTAGCCCCCTGTGTGATTTGCTCGCGGAGTCCCTGCAGCCTGCGCGTCTTCCATCCAATGAGCGTCCAGTGGTACTTGTTGTCGGAAATGGTGTCGTATTGGATGTCCATCGCCGTGGTGTGCGACACAAGGTTCTTGTTGTGGAACTTGTCGAGCGAGAATCCATAGCCGTGCTTGTGCTCATTGTCGTAGTGCTGGATGTAGGCCACCACCCCCTTGTCGACATGCAGCATCACATTGTCGGCCGCCGTGTTCTTCTTCTTGTTCTTGTACATGGTCTCGAAGTTCTGCCTAATCACGTTGCCATGGGGGATGACAAAGGCACTGAGATAGAACGAGAGGGCCGAAATCAGCACGCAAGACAGCATGTAGGGACGCAGCAGGCGCTTGAACGATATGCCGGAGGCCAACATGGCGATGATCTCGGAGTTGCCGGCAAGCTTGGAGGTGAAGAAGATGACGGCGATGAAAACGAAGAGCGGGCTGAAGAGGTTGGCGAAGTAAGGCACAAAGTTGGCGTAGTAGTCGAACACGATGGCCTTGAGCGGAGCATGATACTGGGCGAACTTGGCAAGGTTCTCGTTGACGTCGAAGACGATGGATATGGAGATGATCAGCAGGATGGAGTAGATGTAGGTGCCGATGAACTTGCGTATGATGTACCAATCGAGCTTCTTTACAATCTTCTTCCTGTCCTGCACACGACGGAACACCATGCCCAGCCAGGAGAGGACGCAGAACAGCCATCCAAGATGGGCGCGCATGAAGCGTCCCAACTTGAACAAGTGCCTGTATCTGCGTATTCTTCGATAACTCATTTCCTATTATATATAAATAAGGTAGGGCCAGGCCCATGCATTGGTGGGCGGCAAGGCATCAAGCCCCACGGGGCAACGGGTCACGCCAGGGCCACCCGTAGGGCCTCAGACTCTCCTGCCCAACTGGTCGACGACCGAGGCCTTCCACCTCACGAAGTCGCCTTGCTCGATGTGGCGGCGCGCGTCGCCAACCAGCCGCAAATAGAACGCAAGGTTGTGGATGCTGGCAATCTGCATGGCCAGCAGCTCCTGAGCCTTGAAAAGATGGTGGAGATACGCCTTGGTGTAGACCCTGTCGGTGTAGCATCCGTCGGCGTCGATGGGAGTGAAGTCGTCCTCCCACTTCTTGTTGCGCATGTTCATCGTGCCGTTGTAGGTGAAGAGCATGGCGTTGCGCCCGTTGCGGGTGGGCATCACGCAGTCGAACATGTCCACCCCGCGCTCGATGGCCTCAAGGATGTTCTGCGGCGTGCCCACACCCATGAGATAGCGCGGCTTGTCCTTGGGCAGGATGTCGTTGACCACCTCTATCATCTCATACATCACCTCAGTGGGCTCTCCCACGGCGAGTCCGCCAATAGCGTTGCCCTCAGCCCCCTTGTCGGCCACGAACTTGGCGGCCTCCTGCCGGAGGTCTTTGAACGTGCAGCCCTGGACGATGGGAAAGAGGCTCTGGTGATAGCCATAGAGGGGCTCCGTCTGGCGGAAGCGCTTGATGCATCGGTCGAGCCAACGCTGGGTCATGGCGAGCGACTTCTTGGCATAGCCGTAGTCGCTCTGCCCTGGCGGACACTCGTCCAAGGCCATCATGATGTCGGCGCCTATCACCCGCTCCGTGTCCATCACATTCTCGGGCGTGAAGAAGTGGCGGCTTCCATCGATGTGGGAGCGGAACTCACATCCCTCCTCGGTCAGTTTCCTGATGCCCGTGAGGGAGAACACTTGGAAGCCACCCGAATCGGTGAGTATCGGACGCTCCCAGCCCGTGAAGCCATGCAGTCCGCCAGCCTTGCGCAGGATGTCGAGTCCCGGGCGCAAGTAGAGATGATAGGTGTTGCCCAAGATGATTTGCGCCTCCACCTGCCTGCGCAGCTCCTCAAAATGCACGGCCTTGACGCTCCCCACCGTGCCGACGGGCATGAAGATGGGCGTCTTGATTTGGCCGTGGTCGGTCGTGATGATGCCCGTGCGGGCGTCGGAGGCGGTGTCGTTATGCTCTAAGGTGAAGTTCATTTGTCGTTGTCTTTATCGTCGGCGGGAATACTCAAGTCCATAGGATTGTCGACCAACTCGTTGGTGAGAGCGAAGTCCCACACCTGCTCCACGTTGTCCACGTAGTGGAAGTCGACACCCTTGAGATATTTCTTCGGTATCTCGTCGATGTCCTTTTTGTTGTCGCTGCACATCACGATGTCGGTGATGCCGGCGCGCTTGGCGGCGAGGATCTTCTCCTTGATTCCGCCCACAGGAAGCACCTTGCCTCGGAGCGTGATCTCGCCCGTCATGGCCGTGTTCTTCCTCACCTTGCGCTGGGTCAGGGCCGAGGCTATCGACGTGGCGATGGTGATGCCGGCCGAGGGTCCGTCCTTGGGCGTGGCGCCCTCGGGCACATGCACGTGGATGTCGTAGTGGGAGAAGACGCGGTAGTCGACGCCGAGCTTGTCGGCATGGGCCTTGACATACTGCAGGGCGATGACGGCGCTCTCCTTCATCACGTCGCCAAGGTTGCCCGTAAGGGTGAGCTTGCCCTGCTTGCCCTTGTTGAGCGAGGTCTCGATGAAGAGGATCTCACCGCCCACCCGCGTCCAGGCCAGTCCCGTCACCACACCGGCGTCGCCGTTGCCCTGGTAGATGTCGCGATAGAAGGGCGGCTTGCCCAGCAGGTCCTCTATGTGGTCGGGAGTGATCTTCTCGTAGGGCAGCTTGCCCTCGCCCGCCACCTTCAGGGCCAGCTTGCGCAGGGCCTTGTTGATTTCCTTCTCCAACTGCCTCACGCCGCTCTCGCGGGTATACTGTTCGATGATGCGCTCGAGCGAGGCTTTGTTGAAGGCCGGCTTCTGCTCCAAGTTGCTGAATCCCGTGTTCTCCAGTTCGCGCGGCACCAAATGGCGATGGGCAATCTCTATCTTCTCCTCAGTGATGTAGCCGCTCACCTCGATAATCTCCATACGGTCGAGCAGCGGTGAGGGAATCGTTCCCAAGTCGTTGGCCGTGGCCACGAAAAGCACCTTTGACAGGTCGTAGTCCACATCGAGGTAGTTGTCGTGGAAGCTGCTGTTCTGCTCCGGGTCGAGCACCTCAAGCAGTGCCGAGGCAGGATCGCCGTTGATGGTGTTCTGCGTCACCTTGTCGATCTCGTCCAAAATGAAGACGGGATTGGACGAGCCGGCCTTTTGCAGGCTTTTGATGATGCGTCCCGGCATGGCTCCCACATAGGTGCGGCGGTGGCCGCGGATTTCGGCCTCATCGTGCACGCCACCCAAGGAGACGCGCACGTATTTCCTCTTCAGTGCCTCAGCGATGCTCTTGCCCAACGAGGTCTTGCCCACTCCGGGAGGGCCGTAGAGGCAGATGATGGGGCTCTTCAGGTCGTGGCGCAGTTGCAACACGGCGATGTATTCCAAGATGCGCTCCTTCACCTTCTCCATGCCATAGTGGTCCTTGTCGAGGATGCGCTTGGCGCGCTTCAGGCTCAGGTCGTCGGTGGTGTATTCGCCCCAAGCCAGGTCCACCAAGGCCTGCAGATACGACAACTGGACATTGTATTCGGGCGACTGAGGGTTGAGCTGCTCCAGTTTGGTGAGCTCGCTCTTGTAGGTCTGCGCGATCTCGTCGGGCCATTTCTTCTTCTTGGCCCTCTCCTGCAGGTTCTTCACCTCCAAGTTCTCGTTTCCGCCACCCAACTCCTCGCGTATGTTCTTGATTTCCTGCTGCAGGAAGTATTCCTTCTGCTGCTCGTCGATGTCCACCTTGGTCTGGTTCTGGATGCTGTTTCTGAGGTCGAGGAACATGATTTCCTTTTTCACCACCTTCAGCGTCTCCATTGTGCGGTCGCGTACATTGGCCTCCTCCAGGAGCCTCACCTTGCTCTCTATGGGCAGGGGCAGGTTGGTGCAGAAATAGTTCACCCCGTTGGAGCCCTGCGTCACATTCTCAAAGGCGAAGGCGGTTTCGTCGGGCATGTCCGCATTCTTGCGGACATACTCCAGCACCTTCTGCTTCAAGTCGCCGAACGCCATGGCGAACATCTCGTCCTTGTCGTCGGCCAGCTCCTCCTTCAGGGGCGTTGTCTTGCCCAACAAGAAGGGGGAGGTCTTCACCAAGGAATCCAAGCGGCAGCGTCCCAGTCCCTGCACGATGGCCGTATAGTTCTCGCCGTCGGGCATCTCAAGCACTTTCATCAGGCGTGCGAACACACCAGTAAGATAAAGGTCGGCCATACGTGGCGAGTCGACGTTGGAATCCTTCTGGCAGAAGACCGCGCAGAGCTTGTCGGGATTCTTCTTCAATCTTTTTATCAGGGCCACACTCGACTTCCGTCCTATCATGATCGGCACGATAACCCCAGGAAAAAGCACCATGTTGCGCGTGGCCAGAACGGGAACGGAATCCTCGCTGGGAACCTGGCTCAGGAGTTCTGATAGATCGCCTTCATAATCCGAAATCATTTGTATGGAAGTAGTGGTTCTTCTATTGCTCATCTGTCTATCTTTCAATTGTTGCGTGCAAAGTTACTACTTTTAATCCACAATCCACTATCCACAATTCATAATTTTGCGAAATGGGCTAATTTCTAAGACCCAAGCAGCATCGGAGACCGCTGTCCGGGAGGTACGCTGCCTGGGAGGTCCGCTGCCCTCAGCGGACAATAGCGTCACAACTTAGAGAGAACTCGGCACAGCGGATATTTTCCGTGGATTCATGGTAAGTTTATATGTAAAGGGAAAGGAAAATGGTCATGTCCAGACTTACGCTCCTACCAGAGCTATGGGCCTGAAGCGATGGGGTGGCCTTACGAGCAAGCTCGACGGCCTCCCCATCGCTTCAGACCCTCACCTTTGGTGGCAAGCCTGCCCATGACGAAAATCGCTATCGCGTAAAATTGCGCCCTAACGCATAAAATTCTACGGCAGAAAGCTTCAAGTCAAGGCA
>SFCY01000112.1 GCA_004558865.1 Bacteroidales bacterium | reverse complement strand
GACTTGACGTTTTGAGACCGATAGATGCAGAAGACGACCGAAACGACAACTGCTCTTTATCGATTATTCTATCAGCCTAATTTATAGAACCAGCCTAAAATTTGACATTGCCATCTTATTGGTTTCTTGGCGTTTAAACTTCATTATAGAGAAAATCTATCATGGGATAGACACCGTCTGTTGCGTCGGCCGGAGATTTGTCCTACCTTTGCATCGTCAAAAGAACATAAGTTAAACCCAACAAATAGAAAATAGAAATATGGAATCAATCATCAACCATCGTTTTCCCGAGTTCTCCGTCCAGGCTTTCCAGAACGGAAGTTTCAAAACCGTCAGCAGCAAGGACATCGAAGGCAAGTGGGCGCTGTTCTTCTTCTACCCCGCCGACTTCACTTTCGTCTGCCCCACAGAGCTTGAGGATCTGCAGAGCAAGTACGAGGAGCTCAAGGGCATGGGGGTGGAAGTGTTCTCAGTGAGCACCGACAGCCACTTCGTCCACAAGGCTTGGCACGACACATCGGAGCGCATCTCAAAGCTCCAGTATGCCATGCTCGCCGACCCCTTGGCAGTGCTTTCGCGCGGCTTTGGAGTGTACAAGGAGGATGAGGGCGTGGCCTATCGCGGCACGTTCCTCGTCGACCCCGAGGGATTGGTGAAGCTCGCCGAGGTGCAGGACAACAGCATTGGTCGCAACGCCGACGAACTGGTGCGCAAGGTTAGAGCCGCCCAGTATGTGGCCACCCACGACGGTGAGGTCTGCCCCGCCAAGTGGGAGGAGGGCTCCGAGACGCTGAAACCCAATATCGACCTCGTAGGAAAGCTCTAATGCCCATGTTGGAAGCGCAAGTCATTCATCAAGTGAGAGAGGTGCTGGGGAGACTCGGCTCCTCTTTCACGCTCAGGGTGGAGCGCGACCGTGGCTCCCGCGACCACGCGCGCTTCTGTGAGTTTGTAGAGGACGTGGCCTCCACGTGTCCCCTCATCCATGTGGAATACCGCGACGGCGTGGTCTTCCGCTTCTCCATTCTGAAGGACGGCCACGATTTGGGCATCGCCTTTCGGGGCATCCCCAATGGCCATGAGTTCACCTCCTTGCTGTTGGCCCTGCTCAATGCCGACGGACAAGGGCGCAACCTGCCCGACGAGTCGCTCACACGCCGCATACAGGCCATCGAGGCCGACATCAATCTCAAGGCCTACGTCTCACTCACCTGCACAAACTGCCCGGATGTGGTCCAGGCACTCAATGTCATGGCGCTGCTCAATCCGCACATCACCAGCGAGATGGTCGACGGCGGCCTCTGCCAGGAGGAGATGGCGCGGCTTGGCATACAAGCTGTGCCGACGGTGTATGCCAATGGAGAGGTGCTGCATATAGGCCGGGGGGACTTGGGCACACTCCTGGAAAAGATAGAGGAGCGGTTCGCCTCTGCGGCTCCCAAGGCTGCCGAGCCTACAGAGCGGCATTACGACCTCACGGTGCTCGGCGGAGGACCCGCCGGGGCAGCGGCGGCCATCTATGCGGCGCGTAAGGGACTGCGTGTGGCTGTGGTGGCCCAGCGCATAGGCGGACAGGTAAACGACACGACGGGCATAGAGAATGTCATCAGCGTGGCCAAGACTACTGGAAGCCAGTTGGCAGCCGACCTTGCGGCCCATCTTGAAGCCTACCCCATCGACGTGTTCACCAACCGCAGGATAGTGGGTGTCGATTTCGCAGGCGGCGTGAAGCACGTGGAAGTGAAAGGCGGCGAGACCTTCCTCTCCCCGCATGTCATCATCGCCACGGGAGCAGGCTGGCGCCGGCTCGGACTTGAGGGCGAGGAACAATTGGTGGGCCACGGCGTGCACTTCTGCCCCCATTGCGACGGCCCCTTCTACAAGGGACGGCGCGTGGCCGTCATCGGCGGCGGCAACAGTGGTGTGGAGGCAGCCATCGACCTGGCACGCATCTGCAGCCACGTCACCCTCTATGAATTCGGGCAGGCGATGAAAGCCGACGAAGTGCTGCAGCAGAAGCTGCGCTCACTGCCCAACGTCGACATCCACCTTCAAAGTCAGACGACAGCCCTCAGCAGCAGCGACGGCAAGCTCACGGGCATCGACGTGCGCAATCTTGCCACAGGAGAGGTGGCCCACGAGGAGCTCGACGGCGTGTTTGTGCAGATAGGCCTGCAGCCCAACAGCAGTGTCTTCAAGGAAGCGCTTGAACTCAACAGCCGTGGCGAAATCATCATCGACAGCCGCAACCACACCTCCGCGGCGGGAGTCTATGCGGCTGGCGACGTTACCACGGTGCCTTTCAAACAAATCATGATAGCCATGGGCGAGGGGGCAAAGGCCGCCCTATCCGCTTTTGAGGACAGCCTCTACGACTCCAACGGATGATTGCCACGGGTGTCTGCAACCATCATCCGCAATGGCCTTGAAGAGAGACGGCCTTTCTCATATCCCCAGCTGCACTTGCCGTGGGGTGTGAGAAAGGCCGTCTCTCTTCGGGGCTACCGCGGCACAAGCCTCATTTTGAAAGAGTAGTTCAAACTTTAACATCTTCATAACATGGAGGCCACATCGTTATTTCTTAAACTTCTTACCACATTCTGTGCATAGATAGTACTGGTGGCTTCCTTGGGGCAGAACCAATAGCACACCTCCCAACAATACGAAGGGAGAGATGATGAGGGCATATACTCTCATAGACCCAAGAGACTCCAGAAAAATAGGAAGCACCAAGCCACTGCTTCCAAGAATTATCATGACAATGCCAAGTAGAATCGCAAGTATTGGTCTCTTGCGCACACTCTTCTCCAAGACTCTGATTTTCTCACTACCACAATGGGGACAAAAAGGCAGCAGCTCCGAGCGTGAATCACTTATTCCCTTAAGAATATGTTGACTTTGCTCATAGTCTTTCTTGAACACCCTCACCGCGATACCAGGGTTAGGTCCATAAGCTCCATACGCAGGGTCGTTGAGTTCGTCGTGAAGCGAAGCGATGATACCTTTGTCCGCCAACTTCGCAACAATCTCATCGGCAACAATTGTATTGTCGCACTTTGTCAAAGTAATGATTTCCTCGTCTTTCATATTAATCATAGTCCGTCTTGGTTATAGATTGGTTGATCAGAGAGAACACGTGGCAAAAGCATACCACTGCACAAAGATACACCAATTTTTCCACATTTCATCCTGTTTATGTACAATAATTGCTTTTTCAAAGCGTGTACTTCACTCCTGCCAAGATGTAGCCTGGCATACGGCGGTAACGCTGGGAGAGCGAAAGGTATTCGGAAACGTATGTCCTGCGCCAATACACACCATGAAAGCCCAAATTGAAAGTTTCAACAAAAAGAGAGAAGCCCAAACCCTGCGAAGGGAGGAGAACACAAAGCGCACATACGCACGCAGCGCGAACGACAATTATGAATTGTGAACTTATGAATTTAAAAAAGGTTGCCACTCGGCAACCTTCTTTGTTGGGATACCCGGATTCGAACCAGGAAAAACAGGACCAGAATCTGTTGTGTTACCATTACACCATATCCCAATGTCAGCCCCCCATCCGTTGGGGTCATCTTGTTTTTACGAGTGCAAAGGTACTACTTTTTTTGCCAACCGCCAAAACTTTTCCCGACTTTTTTTATCAAAACCTTAATTTTTTCCAAAAAATCGGCCTCCAAGCACTTGGTATGGATTAATTGCACTAACTTTGCAAGTCAGCATTATATATAATGTGCGACAACAATTTTGCAACAGTTACAACAGATATAAACATAACATCAACTGAATGACATCAACAACGAATTTAGTGAAAACCATCACAGAGGGGATTCAGGAAAAGAAAGGACAGGACATCGTCATCTGCGACCTCAGGAACATCGACGGAGCCATCGCCCAATATTTCGTCATCTGCCAAGGCCAGTCGCCCACGCAGGTGGAGGCCATCGCCGAGTCGGTGGGCGACAAGTGCCGACAGGCCGGCGAGAAGCCGACCAGCGTGGTGGGACTGGGCACCGACCAGTGGGTGGCCATCGACTATGTGGACGTGCTCGTGCATGTGTTCCTGCCCGAGACAAGGCACTTCTACGACCTTGAGAGCCTTTGGACGGATGCCACGTTGACACACATCCCCAACTTGGACTGACACACGGCACACTTTTTGATATCCTTTCCCACAGACAGCCGCCCCCTCCCCCATCCTCTCCCGGACGGGAAAAGGCCGGCGGCACACAGCGACACTAAAATATTTACCCCTTTTACTAAGATTGCAATCTGAAAGATGAACAACAACAAAAATCCCCAAGGCGACAACAATCAGCCTAAAATGCCACGGTTCAACATGAACTGGCTCTACGGACTCATTATCGTCACTTTGGCCATCCTCTTCTTCACGGGCGGCGGCAACTCGCTCATGAGCAGTGCGGGAGGCGCCGCCACGGCCCGCTACTCCGACTTCCAGGCCTACGTGGAGCGAGGATGGGCAAAGAGCGTGGTCATCAACAAGGACGACAACACGCTCAAAATGTATGTGAAAGAGCAGAACGTGCGCGACGTCTTCCACAGGTCGGCCCAGCAGGTGGGGAGCAACCCCTACGTGAAAGTGGAATTTGGAAGCGTGGACGAGCTTGAGAAATTCGTCGCCCAGCAGCAAAAGGCTGGAAAGATCAGCGAGTTCAGCTATGAGAACAACAAGGGCAACGGCTTCCTGAACCTCATCATACAGCTCATACCCTTCATCTTCCTGCTCGGACTGATGTGGTACCTCATGGGCCGCGTCGGCGGTGGCGGTGGCGGAAGCGGCATGTTCAACGTGGGCAAGAGCAAGGCCAAGCTCTATGAGAAAGGCAACGAGATGGGCATCACCTTCAAGGACGTGGCCGGACAGGAGGGAGCCAAGCAGGAAGTGCAGGAGATTGTGGACTTCCTCAAGAACCCCAAGCGCTACACCGACTTGGGCGGAAAGATTCCCAAGGGCGCCCTGCTCATAGGCCCTCCGGGAACGGGAAAGACCCTCCTGGCCAAGGCCGTGGCCGGCGAGGCGGGCGTACCCTTCTTCTCCATGAGCGGCTCCGACTTCGTGGAGATGTTTGTCGGCGTGGGCGCCAGCCGTGTGCGCGACGTCTTCCGACAGGCCAAGGAGAAAGCACCATGCATCATCTTCATCGACGAGATTGACGCCGTGGGGCGCGCACGCAGCAAGAACCCCTCCATGGGCGGCAACGACGAGCGCGAGAACACGCTCAACGCACTGCTCACCGAAATGGACGGCTTCGGCTCCAACTCGGGCGTCATCGTCATGGCGGCCACCAACCGCGCCGACATGCTCGACAAGGCCCTGCTCCGCGCGGGACGCTTCGACCGCCAGATTCATGTGGACCTGCCCGATCTGGCCGAGCGCAAGGCCATCTTCAAGGTTCACCTCAAGCCGCTCAAGACAGCCGCCGACCTCGACATCGACTTCCTGGCGCGGCAGACTCCCGGATTCTCGGGAGCCGACATCGCCAACGTGTGCAACGAGGCCGCGCTCATCGCCGCACGCCACAACCAAAAGGACGTGGAGAAGCAGAACTTCCTCGACGCCGTGGACCGCATCATCGGCGGACTGGAGAAGAAGACCAAGGTGATGACGGCCGAGGAGAAGCGCAGCATCGCCATCCACGAGGCCGGGCACGCCACCATCAGCTGGTTCTGCGAGCATGCCAACCCGTTGGTGAAGGTCACCATCGTGCCACGCGGACAGGCACTCGGCGCTGCCTGGTACCTGCCCGAGGAGCGCGTCATCACCACCAAGGAGGAGATGCTCGACGAGATGTGCTCGCTGCTCGGCGGGCGCGCGGCCGAGGACCTCTTCATACACCATATCTCCACGGGAGCCATGAACGACCTGGAGCGCGCCACCAAGAGCGCCTACGGCATGGTGGCCTACGCGGGCATGAGCGACAGGCTGCCCAACATCTGCTACTACAACAACCAGGAATATCAGTTCACTCGTCCCTACAGCGAGACCACGGCCAAGATCATGGACGACGAGGTGCTGAAGATGATCAACGAGCAATACGACCGCGCCAAGCAGATTCTCACCCAACACAAGGAGGGGCACAGGCAGCTCGCCGACCTGCTCTTCCAAAAGGAGGTGATCTACGCCGAGGACGTGGAGAAGATATTCGGCAAACGCCCCTGGAAGAGCCGCTCGGAGGAAATCATCGAGGCCAACGAGAAGAGCGCGCCCACCCTCGACGACATGCCCGAGGCCGTGAGGCAGGCCGAGGCCGAGCACCAGAGGCGCGTGGCCGAGCAGCAGAAGAAGGGCGCGCAGGGCGACGACAGCCAAGAAACCGACGGCGGAGAGGAGAAGAGGGCATGACGGAGAAACAGAAGAACCTCATCACACGCACCATCACGGGCGCGCTCTTCGTGGCCATCATGGTGTGCGGATTCCTGCGCCCCGAGGCCATGCTCTTCCTCTTCGCGCTCATCACGGGCATGACCATCTGGGAGTTTTGCGGACTGGTCAACGAGGCGGGAGGCGTCACGGTCAACCGCTTCATCGCCACCGTGGCGGGCGTGTATCTCTTCCTCGCCGTGGCCGCCATCCGAAGCGGCATCGTGGCCAACTTCGTGGTCTTCGTGCCTTACCTGCTCACCATCATCTACCTCTTCGCGAGCGAGCTGTATCTGAAGAACGAGAACCCCATCCACGACTGGGCCTACACCATGCTCTCGCAGATGTACATCGCCCTGCCGCTCTCCATGGCCAGCGTGCTGGCCTTCGACGTGCAGCCCGACGGACTGGTCCACTACGACATGATGGTGCCCCTGATGGTGTTTGTCTTCCTCTGGGTCAACGACTCGGGCGCCTACTGCGCCGGCTCGCTCTTCGGCCGCCACAAGCTGTTTCCGCGCATCTCCCCGGGCAAGACCTGGGAGGGAAGCATCGGCGGCGGACTGTTGGTGCTCATCGTGGCAGGTGCGGTGGGCTGGTGGCTGGGACAGAGCCATCCCCTCAACATCCTCATGTGGATGGGACTGGGACTGGTGGTGGTGGTCTTCGGCACATTGGGCGACCTTGTGGAGAGCCTCTTCAAGCGCACCCTCGGCATCAAGGACAGCGGCAACATCCTGCCCGGCCACGGCGGCATGCTCGACCGCTTCGACTCGTCGCTCATGGCCATACCCGCAGCGGTGGTCTACATCTACACCCTCCAGCTGCTCTGACAGCGGCGGAGGCCATCCCCCAAGACGCTTCGCCGGCATCAGGCAAACGGCGTGCAACCCCACTCGGGCCGCACGCCGTTTGCTTTTACAGCCGAAAGACGCATGGCTCCGGCCGCCCACCCATGTTGCGGAGCAAGCGCACGTAATATCGTAGCAGCTGCCACGAAAGCTTGCCACCACAAGATTTCACGCTGCAAAGAATGAGAGGCGCAAGCACCGCTTCCCGCTTATTCCTGCCCCAATCCTTTGCCAAAACCGTTTTTTTCGCTATCTTTCCTCTATAAAACCTAATAGATTTCCGGGTAAGGAGTAACTAAAACAAAGGACTTTGGTCAAGTATTTCTTAAAATGGCACATAACATCCCACACCCACGTTTACGCGGGTG
>SFCY01000111.1 GCA_004558865.1 Bacteroidales bacterium | reverse complement strand
AAAAGAGTGCTTCTACGAAAAGATTTCGTAAATTTGCACAAACTAACTAATAGGACACCTCTCTTGCCTTAAAAGACTTACAGTGTAACATAAACAATAAAACAAAGACCAAACGCATGAAGATTTCTACTTGCTTCTCTTTGCTGTTGCTGGCCGCACTGCCCGCGACGGCACAAAACAGCATCCAAGCTGCACTGGCGCCAGGCACACCCAAGGCGCCGGCGCTCCCAGACACCATCATCTATTCCCCACAAGGCACGCTCTACAATGGCCTCTACCGCCAGTCGGTGGGCTATTTCTACGGCACGCCAAGAAATGCCGACGGCATTGAGGGCACCTACGTTGTGGGCAACGACAAGGTGAGCTATTACATCAAGAACATCTTCTCCCAGTTCCAGCCAGGCACCTGGGTGAAGGCCACGCTGAGGGGCGACACGCTCTACATGCCTACACCCCAGCTCGTCTACACCTATGAGGAAAACGGCGAATCCACCAAACTCTACCTGAGCAACATGAAATACGACGAGAGCGAAAACACTTTCGTAATAGACCCAGACAACACTGAGGCAAAATTCGTCGTCAGCGGAGACACCATCAAACAGGTCTCGCAGCAGCTCCTCGGCATGACCGGCGATTCGGGCGGCTGGATGTTTTACGGCGACTACGACCTGAAGATTTTCCGCAACAGGGACGCTGTGGTCGAGCCTCCAACCAGCCTCAGCACCGAACGCTACTCGCTCACCTACAACGACGAGAACGGCGACCCGCAAAGCCGATTGGTGAAGCTCGGCTTCGACGGCGACGACGTGTGGCTCGGCGAACTCTCCGACCGATTCCCCGACAATTGGGTGAAGGGAACGAAGGGCGACAACCGACTCATATTCGAGAACGAGCAGTATTTCGGCTTCAAGGAAAATCACCACATCTACTTCACTACGGGAGAGCGTGAGGAGGCCACCGACCCCCTGACGGGCGAGACGGGCGAGACCTACGTGCTGGCCCCGCAGATTCGCTTCGACCTCAACGGCGACGAATACCAGTCGGACGGCGTGATGTACACCAACTGGGGAAAGAGGGACGTCAACTTCCGCGACTGCTATGAGCTGCCTCGGCTCTCCAAGTTCGTGGAGACCCCACAGACGCCCGCCGACCCGGAGTACCAGGATTTCTCGCCCTACGACAGCGGCGACCAGTATGGCATGTTCAGCTTCATCCTCCCCTCACTCAGCACGACGGGCGAGGTGCTCAATCCCGACCGCCTCTTCTACAACATCTATGTCGACGAGCGGCTTCTCACCTTCAAGGCCTCCCGCTACGGACTCGACGAGGACATGACCGACATTCCCTATTCCTTCACCGACGGCCACACCTTTGTGGCCTCAACGACCAACTCACGTGGCCGCATCGTCTATTTCAAGGAGAAAGTGGGATCCTACTACAGCCGCATCGGCGTGAAGGCCATCTACCGCGGAGCCGGCGAGAGCCACAGCTCCAGCATCATCTACAACGACGGGGAAGTGGTCACGGGCATCACCAACGCCAACAGCGCGGACCAACCCACATCGGTGTGCTTCTACGACCTTTCCGGCCGCCGCGTCAACACTACGTCGAAGGGTGTGCTGATCAAGAGCGAGACCATGCCCGACGGCAGCAAACGCCATTCCAAAGTGGCCATTAAATAAGACTGAGCCATGAGGAAAACTATCTTTGCGGCTTTAGCCCTCTCCACGCTGATCTCCGCTCCCGCCGTGGCGCAGACCGGCGGTGGCGCCCCTGAGCCACAGACCACCGAGCCCATCGTGAAGCGACCCCAGGGACGGCTGGTGAAGAACCAGGCGCGCAAGGCCCTGAGTTTCTATAGCACAGGCGCGGGAGCCGACGTGGACAGCGTGGACTATTTCATCGGCGATTATGTGGTGGGCGACGACGGTTGCGTCTACCTCAAGAATCCATTCACCTTCTATCCCACACAAAGCTACCTGAAGCTCGACCGACTTCACGGCGACACCCTCGTGGCTCGGATGCCACAGGCCATCTACCAAGACGAGGCCATGCTCTACGCCTCGCGCCTCGTCTTGAAAAGCGGCAGCCAAGGCATGACCTACGGCTACGAGCAGAACGCCGACGGAACGTTCAACACCGACATGAGGTTTCTCCTGCGGGGCGACACCCTCACCCTGCTCGGCGAGGACACCAGCGGCGACTACCCACAGGCCATCCTCGGCTTGGCCACTCTCTCGGGCAACTGGGCCGAGACGGGCGAGGCGACCCTCTCGGTGAGGCCATTGGGAGTGAAGCCAACGGCGCTGCCCCAAGGGGTGACACCCCAGCTCTACCAGCTTGCCTACTCGGGCTTCTATGGCGAGGGGGCAGACTTGGTGGAGGTGGCGTTCGCCGACGGCAAAGTCTATCTCTCCAATCCCTACAACACCTGTGGCATGCAGTGGGCAGTGGGCAACGTGGCGGGCAACAGCGTAGCCTTTGGCCCGCAATACCTTGGCCCCAACGAGGGCGAGGGTTACCATGAGTTTCTCTGCCCGGGGGTGTATTCGGAGACGGCAAAGGAATATTTTGAGCTGACCGACTCGCTGCGCTTTGTCTACGACGATGCCGCCAAGACACTCTCAGCCTCCATTCCGCAATCGCTTCTCATCAACGTCGGTGACGACAGAGTCTACACGGCGGCGGTCTACATCGGCCCCTCGCTGACTCCCTACACCGCCACCGCCGACCGGCCCGCCAACCCCGAAATCACCTCCTACGCTCCCTACGGTGAGGAGGGCGAGGGAGAGGGCAGCCTGCAGTTTGAGCTTCCCTCGGTGGATGTCAACGGACAGCCGCTCTTCAAGAACAACCTTTATTATAAGGTATACACGGCCTCGGGAAAGGTCCTCACCTTTGGCCCCGACCAATATGAGAGCATCGAGAAGGAGATGACAGAAGTGCCTTACGGAATGAGCGACAACGTAGACTTCTTCATGGCCGACGACAGCCACAAGTTCCATTTCCGCGAAGCCGCCGACAGCCTCGGCCTGCAGAGTGTCTACAAGGGCGAGCGGGAGCTTTGCTCCGACATCGTATGGACCACGGGGCGCACGTCCACGGCCATCGCCCTGCCCGCCACCCGCCACGAGGGCACAGGCGATGCGCGCTACTTCGACCTTCAAGGCCGCCAGCTATCAGGCCGCCGGCAGGGTGTCTGCATCCGCCAGCGCGTGTTGACCGACGGACGGATTGTCAACGAGAAAACCATTCAATGAAAGAATAAATGATGAAACGACTTTCCACAGCTTTCGCCATTGCCTTGGCCACCACGGCGGCAACGGCACAAACCTCCGGGCCAGCAGCCATCATCAGGCAGCAGCCCGAAGGCATCCTGCACGACAACTACGCGCGCAGCAGTTATTATTTCTACACCAGCTATTCGAGCGAAACGGGTGTATACCATGGCATCGACCTGTGGTCCACCTCGCGATATGTCGAGGGCAACGACGGCTGCGTCTATCTCTACAACCCCTACAGCCAGCTCCCCACGCGCTCCTGGCTGAAGCTCGACCCGGCGGGCAACGGAAAGTTTGTGGCCCATCTGCCGCAGGTCATCCGCGAGGGCGTGGGCTACGACGACAATGGCAACGAGACCACCACTATCTACTACGCCTTCCCCGTGAAAGAGTATGAGCTGGAAGACGGCGCACTCTTCTGCAAAGCCGACACACTGGCCGACGGCACGGTGAGGAGCGAGCTCAACTTCGTGCTGCGCAACGACTCCCTCATCATGACCGACGACTACTACATCGGCCTGATGAACTCGGAAATGAAATGGACAGGCTATGCCGACACCGACATCAAGGTGGGGCGCGTGGACTACAAGCCCAACACGCTGCCCCAGACCGCGGCCTTGCAGGACTACAAGCTGGCCTATCAGACCCGGGCGGGCGGCAACGAGCAGAAGATTGTCAAGGTGGCTTTCGCCGACGACGGAAAGGTCTACCTGCTCAATCCCTACAACAACA
This sequence comes from Bacteroidales bacterium, assembly GCA_004558865.1. GTDB lineage: Bacteria > Bacteroidota > Bacteroidia > Bacteroidales > Bacteroidaceae > Prevotella. The sequence continues at coordinate 3,634 of SFCY01000111.1, read as the reverse complement.
GCAAGGCGGAAGTGATCGTCGGCTCCTACGATGGGGCAAAGACCGTCAGCTTCCCCACCAAGCAGTATCTCGGGGCCGACTGGGCCACCACCCACCACCTCTTCTTCATGGCCAGGGGCTATGAGCGCATAGGGCAGCAAATCAACTACGGCGACTGGTACAAGTCGCTCCAGATGACAGTGGACGCCGACAGGAAGACCCTCACCGCGCAGCCCAACAGCGTGATGATCATCAATGCCGGAGACTCTCTGCAATACGCCTTGTCCTACTATTTCGACCCGACGCTCACGCGCTTCGAGGACCTGGCCCTCACGCCGCCCGCACCGGTCATCGACGAGGCACAGTGTCAGGCCTACTCGGCCGAAGCGGGCTACGGCTTTGTCTCCTTCTTCCTCAGCCGCTACGATGCCTCGGACAACTTCCTCAACAACGCGAAGTATTACTACCGCCTGTATGCCGACGACGAAGCCCACCCCTTCACATTCACCTCAGACTCGTACACCAACGTCAGCCAGCCTATGACCGACGTGCCTGTCACGTTTGCCGACTACATCGACTTCTTCACCTATACGCTCCAGGGCAACGACAGGGAGATGGAACGGTCGGTGAACATCTACGACGGAAGCGTGGCCCGCTGGGGTGTGCAAGCGGTGTATAAGGGTGGCGACACGGAGAACCTCTCGCCCATCGCATGGTGGAATGTCCCCACAGGCATCAATGCCGTCCAGAGTCCATCTAAGACGGTCGTCCGCACGGAATACTACGACCTCTCGGGCCGTCGCCTCAGCCGCTGCGGGCACGGACTCAACATCAAGGTGACAGTGTTCTCCGACGGAACCAAAGCGGTGGCCAAGCTTCAGGGCGAATAGGCGGTTTGAGCCTGCCGCCCCTGCGATTCCCATTCGCACCGCAAAAGAATCCCTCAAACACCGAAGGTAATTGACCTCGGCGTTTGAGGGATTTTATTGTCTCTCGCAAAGTTTGCGGTAGACGCAAAGACGTGCGTCAGCTGCAGGAGCCGTGACCTGTGCCGACTCTCTTATTTCTTCCAGAATCTCGCCGTGATGTCCTCGAAGGAGCCATCGGGCAGTCGCTTGTAGAGCCGCTGGTTGGTCGTTGTCTTGTTCAACCCGCCCAAATGGGCCAGATAGGGGCCAATCTTGATGTAGTCGAAGTCGGCCTTGTCCACCTCAGGCGCAACCCTTATCCGCCCGCTATACCATCCCACCTTGCAGTGGGGATGGCGGCGGCGCAGCGTTCGGGCCAGCCTGTTCACTTCCAAGGGATCGGCATCGCCCCCCATGAAGCACACGCAGGTGATGTCTCGGCGGATGTCGGCCATCATTTGCTCGATGGCCTCGCTCGTGAGTTCCTGTCCCACATCACCCCAAAGGAACTTGCTGTGGCAGCCCGGACAGCGGCAGGGGCAGTTACTGATGTTGATGGCCAGTGTCACCTCGTCGGGTACCTCCTGGAAGACGATGCTCGTGTTGACATATTTAAGCATTGCCGGCCTCCGACATCCGCTCCACCTCCACAGGCATGGGCAGCTTGTCGGAGGCGGCGTAGTAGCGGCGGTGAGCCTCCTCCTGGCGTGCGGCCGAGAAGTTGCTCACTCGCTTGAGGTAGCCGATGACGCGGGTCAGATAGTCCACGTTCTTAGAATGGCATACGGGACACTCATGGAGATAGCGCTTGTCGATGTGGCCGCAGTCGTTGCACACGGTGTTGGGCACATTGTAGGTGAAGTAATTGCATCCCTCCTTGGCCGCCACCCTGAAGAGCTGGCGGTACTGGTCGCGGCTGAGGTGCTCCTCCAAGTTCATGTGGAGGGCGGAGCCGCCCGTGAGGTGCTTGATGTAGGGGGCGCCGTGAAGCTTGAACTTGTCGAGGATGGTCAGCGAGTCGTCCTCCACCACATAGAAATAGGAGTTGTAGCAGTCGCGCGGCACGAAGTAGCCGTCCTCGCGGTCCCACTTGGCATGCTTCACGCCCACATTCTCGGCGGGAATCATCTCGCAGTTGAACATGACCTCCTTGGAGCGGTATTTCCTGTTGTATTTCTCCACCAGCCCCAGCACGTCCTGCACGAAGTAAAGGTAGTCGGGGTTGTCGTTGATTTGCAGTCCCATGAACTCTGCGGCCTCCACCAGTCCGTTCACGCCGATGGTGAGATACTGTCGGCTCATGTTGATGTAGCCAGCGTCGAAGAGGGGCAGCATGCCATGCCGCTGCAGCTCCTTTAGGTTCTCGTTGTAGGCCAACTGCACCTTGTGGCAGAGGTCGATGATGTGGGAGAGGAACTCGCGGTAGTCCTGTTCGTGGTTCACCGCCCACTGTATGCAGCGGTTGAGGTTAATGGTCAGCACGCTCTTCGAACCAGTGGAGACACCGCCGGCCCCGAGGGTGTAGCTGAATCCGTTGTCCTGGATTTCGTTGCGCAAGCGGCAGCAGGAACTCAGCGAGTCGGCATTGTCGCTGATATAGGTGAAGAAGCTGTGGCCTTCGGCATACATCTCTGAGGCGAAGTCGGCCCACTCCTTGTCCTTGCACTCACCGTCCTCGGTGAGCAGGGCCATGGTCTCCACAGGGAAGGTGAGCACAGCCTTGGTGCGCTCCTTGTTGAACCACTTCATGAAGCGTTTCTGCAGCCAGGACAGGCCCTCCCAGTCGGGCTGGCTGCCATCGGGGAAATAGAAGTTCTCGAACAGGCTCTGGAAATAGAACTTGTCGTAGTAGGAGATGTTCCAGAACACGGCCTGGTAGTTGCGGGCACCAGTGGGCTGGTTGAGCGAGTAGACAATCTGCTCGAAGCAGTCGGTGATGACCTTGTCGAGGGTGCGCTGCTTCAGGCTGAGGTCCACCACTTCGTCGGCGCGCTTGTAGTAGTCCTTGCCATACTCTTTCTGGATGAAGTAGTTCATGTACATCAGAAACTCCGGTGTGGCGCAGGCTCCCGAGAGCATGGAACTCACCATGAACACCATGTTGATGAACCCGCCGCAGAACGACTTCAGGTTGGTTGGAGCGGTGGAGTTGCCGCCAATGGACATTGTGCCGCCAATGAGCCAGGGATACATGGTGATGGAGGCGCAGTAGTTGGCCAGCGAGGTCTCGTCGTTCTTGTAGATGAAGTGGTGGGTGAGGCGGTCGATGTATTCGTCGGCGAGGTCCTTGCCATACATCTTCTTGATGCGGTCGGTGAGCAGCTTCCGGTTCAGTCGTATGTAACTGGCCTTGGGCAACTCGCCGATGAGTGTGGCGATGTTCTTGTGCTCCACATTGGCGTTGGCGTCATATTTCGACCCCGTGGCGGCGTTGGAGGCGTCGAGATAGTCGGAGAGGAATTTCATCCGCTCCAGGGTCTCGCGGTCTTCAGTGTGCTGCTGGCGGTAGAGCATGAAGGCCTTTGCCACCTTGTAGCAGCCCTCCTTCATGAGGGCCTCCTCCACCTGGTTTTGGATGTCCTCCACCTTGATGTCGTTGTAGATGTCGAGGTGGCTGATGATTTTCGACACACTGCCTAAGTCGACGGCCTCTCCCACAGAGTTGAAAGCCTTGAGGATGGCATTCATGATCTTGTCTAAGGAGAACCTGTCCTTGGATCCGTCGCGCTTGGTGATGGTAAAATTCT
>SFCY01000110.1 GCA_004558865.1 Bacteroidales bacterium | reverse complement strand
CTCAAAACGTCAAGTCTCATCGGTCGTGTAGCCCGCTACACTCCCTCTTCAACTTACGTTTTGAGTCCCGATAGCTGGCAGAACCTTTTCGATAAGCCAGATGAGCAGAGCCAAGCTTGCTTGGACTCTGCCATGGCGAGAAAAGGTGGGCACAGGCCCAACCTTTTCGATAAGCCAGATGAGCAGAGCCAAGCTTGCTTGGACTCTGCCATGGCGAGAAAAGGTGGGCGCTGGGCACAATACGCCTCGACCTAATTTATAGAACCGACCTTAAATCGTTGTCTTTGCAGCTACGTAGGAGGCGCCGCGCAAGAGTGCAGCGTGGGGATACGGCACTTTAGCGTGCGGCGGGACGCCGCACCTCCTACCATCGGGCACGCATGGTAGGAGGTGCGCATAAACGTCAAGAAATCAATGGGAAAAAGCAGAATTGTGGGCTTTTCCTTTGCCGTTACATTTATTTTCGCTACCTTTGCCCCCGTTTTTTAAGAGGCCGCTATGGGGCGCGAGGTCTTGGGTTGACCACGGATAACATTTGTGTAGATATTAAGAAGGGTGCGCTCCTCAAGTGGCTTCAGCCATTCATTTATTTTTATAACACATTCATTTTGAAGTCATTTGAAGAATTGGGCGTGTGCGAGGAGATTCGCCGCGCCATCGACGAGCTTGGTTTCGAGCATCCCATGCCCGTGCAGGAGGAAGTGATTCCCTATCTTTTGAACAGTGGTAAAGACGTGATCGCACTGGCCCAGACCGGTACGGGCAAGACGGCGGCCTTTGGCATTCCCGTGCTGCAGCAGATCGACCGCGAGAGCCGCAACACGCAGGCCCTCATCCTCTCGCCCACCCGCGAGCTGTGCCTGCAGATAGCCGACGACCTCAACGGCTTTGCGAAGTACCTTGACAATGTGAGCATCGTGCCGGTTTACGGCGGAGCGTCGATCATGACGCAGATCCACTCGCTGCGCCACGGCGTGCAGATCATCGTGGCCACCCCTGGAAGGCTCATCGACCTCATAGAGCGCGGCGTGGCCAAGCTCGACGACGTGAGGAACGTGGTGCTCGACGAGGCCGACGAAATGCTCAACATGGGCTTCGCCGACTCCATCAACGCCATCTTCGAGCACCTGCCCGAGGAGCGCCACACGCTGCTCTTCTCGGCCACCATGAGCCGTGAGATAGAGCGCATAGCCAAGAGCTACCTCTACGAATATGAGGAAATCGTGGTGGGATCGCGCAATGAGGGCGCCGAAAACGTGAACCACATCTACTATATGGTGAGCGCCCGCGACAAGTATCTCGCCCTGAAGCGCATCGTGGACTTCTATCCCGAAATCTACGCCATCATCTTCTGCCGCACCAAGCTCGAGACGCAGGACATAGCCGACAAGCTCATCCGCGACGGCTACAACGCCGAGTCGCTCCACGGCGACTTGAGCCAGCAGCAGCGCGACCTCACGATGCAGAAGTTCCGCCAGCACCATGTGCAGCTGCTCGTGGCCACCGACGTGGCGGCGCGCGGTCTCGACGTGGAGGACTTGACGCACGTGATCAACTACGGGCTGCCCGACGACATCGAGAGCTACACCCACCGTTCGGGGCGCACAGGCCGCGCTGGAAAGAAGGGCACGAGCATCTCCATCATCCACACCAAGGAGAAGTTCAAGGTGCGCCGCATAGAGAAGGAAATCGGCAAGGAGTTTGTGGACGGCACACTGCCCACGGCTGAGGAAATCTGCAAGAAGCAACTCTACAAGACCATGAACCAGATCATGAAGACCGACGTGGACGAAGACCTCATCGCTCCCTATATGGGCGACATCAACCGTTGGTTTGAGTATATCGACAAGGAGGATGTGATCAAGAAGGTGGTGATGCTCACCTTTGGCCGCTTCCTCGACTACTACAAGAACGCGCCCGAGATTGTGAAGCCCTCCACCACGCGTGAGAAGGCTCCCAAGGGCGAGCGCAAGGGGTCGGCGCGCGGCGGGGAGCGCCGCCAGCGCCACGGGGCCGAGGACGGCTACCGCCGACTGTTCATCAACTTGGGAAAGGACGACGGGTTTTATCCCGGCGAGGTGATGCAGCTGCTCAACAAGCACGTGAAGGGTCGCCAGCAGGTGGGCCACATCGACCTGCTGAAGCGGTTCTCCTACATCGAGGTGCCTGAGCGCGACGCCCAGCGGGTGGTGGACGCGCTGACGGGAGTGAGCTACAAGGGCCGCGAGGTGCGCTGCAACGACGCCGACGAAGGCGGCAAGGTAGCCACCGCAGGCCGCCGCTCGGGGGGCAAGGACCGCAAACCCGCTTCTGGCCGCCGCGCCCGCCACGGCGAGGACGGCGGCGACTGGCGTGCGCTGATGCAGGGCAAACCCATTAAGCTGCGCGGCGAGGAGCCCGACTTCAGCGAGGAGGGCTGGGCAAGGAGAAAGCCGAAAAGGAAATAAATGAAATGCGCCAAAGTGAAAGCCGCGGCTCCCAGTGTCGGGAGCCGCGGCTTTCGCGTATGGTCTGGGTTTTAGGACCGAACTTGAGGGGATATGGGGCGCGCTATTTAGCGTTGATTTCCTTGAGCAGGCGGTCGGCGTGGCCCCAGCGTTCCATCATGAATAGCACGTAGCGGATGTCCACGCCGATGCAGCGTGCCAGCTGGCTGTCGAAGTTGAGGTCGCTGGAGAGGCTGTCCCAGTTGCCGTCGAAGGCCAGTCCGATGAGCTCACCCTTGCCGTTGAACATCGGCGAGCCGCTGTTGCCGCCCGTTATGTCGTTGTTGGTGAGGAAGCAGAGCTGCATCTTGCCCGTCTGCTTGTCGCGGTAGGGGCCGAAGTCGCCCGAGCTCAGGAGCTGGCGCATGATGGGTTCGGCCTTCCAGTCGGGCTGCTGGCCGGCGCGGTCCATCTTGTCGACGATGCTCTCAGCCGTGGTGTAGTAGCCCGAGGGCTTGCCGCCGAGCATGAACCCGCCCACCTGGCCGTAGCTGAGGCGCATGGTGAAGTTGGCGTCGCTGTAGTGGGGCATGTCCTGCTCCATGCGCAGCTTGGCGGCGCAGAGGTAACGCTCCTGGGCGTCGATGTCGGTGAATGAGGCAGCGTGGTTCGCATAGAACGAAGCCAAGTATTGGGCCAGGTCCAAGGCTATCTGTCCGCCCATGTCCTTCTTCCAAGTCTTTTCCTTGGTCAGGTCAATCTTGGCCCCCGGCTTGGCGAAGACAGAGTTGTTCCACACCGCGTTGACATATTTCTCATAGTCGCCGCCGAACTTTTGGTCGATGGTGGTGTAGAAGCCGGGCAGCGTCTGCTTGTCCATCAGCTGCTCGCGGTAGTTCCTCAGCATGGCCGCCATGATGTCCTTCTCCGTGGCCACGTCGAAGGAGGCCGTGTCCAGCTCGTTGACATACTTGCCCTTGTTCTTCTCGACATCGTCGTCCTGCGCCACGTCGAGGATATGCTTGATGAGCACGCAGGTGGCCAGGTTCTCACGATACTCCATGAAGTCGTGCAGGGCCACGAAGCGGTTGTCGTAGAGTTTCTTCATCTGGTCGAAGCTCAGTTGTCCCTTCAGGTAGCCCGTGGAGTCCACGTAGCGGGCGATTTTCCGCTCGTAGGCCTCCTTGGTCTGGATGAGGCCGATGGAGTCGATGCACTTGTTCATGCCGATGGAGTTCTTCCAGTAGTTGGCCGACTGGGCATACTTGCTGTCGTATTTGATTCTGACGGCCTCGGAGGTGTCCATGTGGCGCTTCATCACCTGCTGGCGCACGCCGCGTGCCTGGGCGCGGACGGCGTTCTCTGCGTCGCGCCGCTCCCTGATGCCATAGCTCGAGAGGTAGCGCGAGGTGCTGCCGGGATAGCCCATCGTCATGGCGAAGTCGCCCTGCTTGTAGCCCTGCAGGCTCACCTGTGCCCAGTGCTTGGGATGGTAGGGCACGTTGTCCTTGGAGTAGGCGGCCGGCCCGTTGGTCTTCGGGTTGGCATAGATGCGGAACACCGAGAAGTCGCAGGTCTGGCGCGGCCACATCCAGTTGTCGGTCTCGCCGCCAAACTTGCCCATCGACTTGGGGATGGTGAACACCAGGCGGAGGTCGGTGAACTGCTGGTAGGTTGTGGCGTAGAAGCTGTTGCCCTCATAGAAGGGCTGCACCACCACATAGTAGGTGGAGTCGGTCTGCTTGGCCGCCGTGTTGTAGAGGTTCTGCAGGCTGTCGAGCACCTGCTGCTGCTCGTCGTCGCCGAGCGAGTAGAAGCCGGTGCGCAGCACGTCGTCGGTCACGTCCTTTTGCGAGATCATGAAGGCCACGAACATGTCCTCGTTGGGAAGTTCCTCGTCGTAGCTCTTGGCGTAGAAGCCGTTGAGCATGTAGTCGTGGTCCACGGTGGAATGGGAGCGAATGGCCTCGAAACCGCAGTGGTGGTTGGTGAAGACAAGTCCGTCGGGACTCACCACCACTCCAGAGCAGTAGCCCGAGAAGTTGACCACGGTGTTCTTCACCGCGTCGGGGCTTTGGTAGAGGTCAGCATAGGAAAGGGCGAAACCCTCCTGCTGCATGGTGTTGTAGACAGCCTGTGGCAGGTTGAAGAGCGTCCACATGCCTTCGTCGGCCATCGCGGGGGCGGCGAAGAGTGTCGCCGCGAGTAGCATCTTAATCTTTTGCATAGTATAAGGGTTTAAGAATTTGTTGTCGGTGAGGTTGGTTGGGGAGAGTGGGGTGGCCTTGCCGCTATCTCTTGCCGGCCTTGAAGTATTTCCCTACGACGGGCAGGCTGGAGGGCGAGAAGTCGTGCTTGAACAGGTAGGCCACGTAGACGCAGCCCAGCAGCGTGTTGACGATGAGCGCCGCCCATAGGGGCAACAGCTCGTTGGAGGCCGTCATGCCGGCGAAGAGCACGAGGGCGAGCAGCACGTAGGCCATGATTTCCTTGATGGGATAGTTGATGGGGTACTTCTTCTGCCCGATGTAGTAGCTCAGCAGCATACTCACGGCGTAGCTGATGAAGCCGGCCCAGGCGCAGGCCCAGTAGCTGAAGCGTGGGATGAAGATGATGTCGACGGCTATCAGCACCACGGCCCCGATGCCCGAGAAGTAGGCTCCCCAGATGGTGTGGTCGGTGAGCTTGTACCAGAAGCTGAGGTTGAAGAACACGCCGAACATGATCTCGGCTGCCATCACGATGGGCACAATCTCCAAGCCTTCCCAATAGCTGCGGCCGATGAGGTGGCGCACGATGTCCATGTAGGCCACCACGCAGAGGAAGGCCAAGAGCGTGAAGATGACATAATACTTCATGGCCTTGGCGTAGGTCTGCTTGTTGTCGCGGTCCTTGGACTTGCCGAACACGAAAGGCTCGTAGGCGTAGCGGAAGGCCTGCGTGATCATCACCATGATCATGGCTATCTTGATGCACGCGCCATAGATGCCGAGCTGGTGGAGAGCCTCGGCGTGGGTGCCGTTGTAGACGTAGGGGAAGATGATCTGCGAGGCGCACTGGTTGAGCTGTCCGGCCAGTCCCATCACGAGGAGCGGCCATGTGTAGGACAGCATGCGCTTGCACGTGGCCCAGTCGAAAGGCGAGCCGAAGCCCTTGAGCTCCTTGCCAAGCATGAGCAGCGTGGCCACGGTGCAGAAAAGGTTGATGTAGAACACCCACACCACGTCGAGCGTGAACTGGTCGTCGTAGATGCCTAAGGGATTGAGCCTCAAGGCGGGGAAGACGATGAGGTAGAGGATGTTGAGCAGGATGTTGAGCGTGATGTTGAGCACCTTGAGCGTGGCGAACTTGATGGGGCGGTGGGCATAGCGCAGGTAGGCGAAGGGGATGGCTGTGAAGGCGTCGATGGCCACCGTGACGTACATCACGAGGATATACTCCGGGTGGTCGGCGTAGCCCAAGGCCGCGGCCAACGGATGGAGGAAGAGCGCCACAAGAATGGCAAAAAGCAGTGAGGTCGTGCCCACCATCTTCAGTGTGGTGGCATAGACCTTGCGCGGGTCCTCCCCGTCGCGGCTCATGAAGCGGAAGAACGTAGTCTCCATGCCGTAGGTGAGGAGTACGATGAGCAGGGCCACGTAGGCATAGACGTTGGTGATGACCCCATACTGTCCGCCTGAAGCTTGGAACCTTGCTGTCTGGATGGGCACGAGCAGATAGTTGATGAATCGTGCCATGATGCTGCTAAGCCCGTAGATGGCTGTGTCCTTAGCGAGTGATTTTAAGTTTGGCATTATGTTGTTGGTTTTTTTGTTGGGGTGTGTTGGGGTGTGATGGGGTGTGATGGGGTGTGTGGGGTGTGATGGGGTGTGATGGGGTGTGTAGGGACGCGGCCCCAGCGGCCCCTATCCAAAGAACACATACGCTACCGTTATCGCCGCCACCACTCCCGCCAGGTCGGCGAGCAGTCCGCAGGCCACGGCGTGGCGGGTGTACTTGATGTTGACGCTGCCAAAGTAGACAGCCAAGATGTAGAACGTGGTGTCGGTGCTGCCTTGGAAGATGCACGACAGCCTTCCCACAAACGAGTCGGCTCCGTAGTTCTGCATGGCCTCAAGCATCAGCCCCCGCGCCCCGCTTCCGCTCAGGGGCTTCATGAGCGCCGTGGGCAGCGCGCCCACGAAGTCGGTGTTGAGTCCGCACTGCTCCACGCACCACGATATGCCGCCAATGAGCATGTCCATGGCTCCACAGGCGCGGAATACGCCCACCGCCACGAGGATGGCCACCAAGTAGGGGATGATTCTCACGGCCGTGGTGAAGCCCTCCTTTGCGCCCTCGATGAAGGCATCGTACACGTTCACCTTCTTCATCCAGCCCGCCACGATGAACAGTGTGATGATGCCGAAGAGTATCAGGTTCGACGCCACGCTCGTGACGGTCGCCATGGTCTTGTTGTCCATCTGTCCGAATCCCCATATCGTGAGGCCGACAAAGCCCACAAGCCCAACAAGCGTGAGCAGCAGCACGGGCTGGAGCAGGTTGATGCGCTGCCAGAGGGCGGTGATGATGATGCCCGCGATGGTGGCCACGCTCGTGGCCAAGAGGATGGGGATGAAGACGTCGGTGGGAGTCTGTGCGCCGTTGGCGGCGCGAAAGGCGAGGATTGTGGTGGGAATGATGGTCAGCCCCGAGGTGTTGAGCACCAAGAACATGATCATCGGGTTGGTGGCCGTGTCCTTCTTGGCGTTGAGCTCCTGCATCTGCGCCATGGCGCGCAGTCCGGTGGGAGTGGCGGCGTTGTCGAGTCCCAACATGTTGGAGGCGATGTTCATGAAGATGCTTCCAAACACGGGGTGTCCCTTTGGGATGTCGGGGAAGAGCCTTGAGAATATCGGACTCAGGGCGCGAGCCAAGACGTTGACCACGCCCGCCCGCTCGCCTATCTTCATAATGCCCAACCAGAGCGACAGCACGCCCGTAAGTCCCAACGCCACCTCAAAGGCGTTCTTTGAGGAGTCGAAAGTGGAGTCCACGATGTGCTGGAACACCGTGGTGTCGCCCATTGCCAGTTCCACGGCTCCCGTGAGAAAGGCAATGACGAAGAATGCAATCCATATATAGTTCAAGACCATAGCAGATGCAAATTTAGATAAAATTTCCGAGTTATAAGCCAGTTGAGATAAAAAAACTAATAGATTTCCTCCCCCCGAAAAGCCGCCAACATGGGAAAATCAAGG
>SFCY01000109.1 GCA_004558865.1 Bacteroidales bacterium | reverse complement strand
CTGATTTTATAGCGTTCTTTCTGTTGCAAATTTAGATAAAATTCCCGAGTTATAAGCCAGTTAAGATAAAAAACTAATAGATTTCCCCGAAAAGCCGACACATGGAAAATCAAGGCCGACATACGCTCAATCCTATTTTGCGTGCTCTAAGTCACAATTATTTATTATCTTTGAGGTCTTAATGTTTAACCCTCTAAATGTTAGGCTTGTGAGATCAGTGTGCGGCCTTGACGTTTTGAGACCGATGGATGCAGAAGACGACCGAAACGACAACTGCACATTATCGATTATTCTACCAGCCTAATTTATAGAACCAGGCTTAACGCTAATCATGTTTTATCCCACCCAAGCGCCGCAGGGAAAGCGGATGGGCATTTTAAGGCTCGGCGCGAGGCACGGCCCCTGCTGTGGGATGCACGCCTTTGGGCACGTGCCTTTTGGAATTGGCTTCTCCCTATTCCCTCACGAGGTTGCGTCCGGCGTCGATGCGGAGGAAGATGAAGAGCAGCAGCGTGAATCCCCAAAGCGAGGAGCCACCGTAGCTGAAGAAGGGGAGCGGGATGCCGATGACTGGTGTGAGGCCCAACACCATTCCCACGTTGATGAACACATGGAAGAGGAAGATGCTCAACACGCAATAGCCGTAGACGCGTCCGAAGCGGAAGGGCTGTCGCTCGGCCAACTTGATGAGCCTCAGTATCAGGGCAAGGAAGAGCAACAGCACGCCGGCCGAGCCGAGGAAGCCTTCCTCCTCGCCCACGGTGCAGAAGATGAAGTCGGTGTCCTGCTCAGGCACGAACTTCAGCTTGGTCTGCGTGCCGTTGAGGAATCCCTTGCCCTTCAGTCCGCCCGAGCCGATGGCTATCTCGCTCTGGTGGACATTGTAGCCTGCGCCCGCCAGGTCCTCGTCGAGGCCCAACAGCACATTGATGCGCACCCGCTGGTGGGGTTCCAGCACATCGTTCAGCACGTAGTCGGCGCTATAGAAGAACGCTATGGAGCCGATGGCGAAGAGGCCGATATACAGGTAGCCGATGAAGCGCGAGTAGAGGGCCTCGTAGAGCAGGTAGAGGATGAGCAGGATGCTGACGATGAGTTGGACGGGCGTGACGTCAAACGGAATGACGAACATGGAGAACAGCATCACGATGACCGTTGTGCCGATGGTGGAGAGCAGCATGAGCCACGTGCGCTTCTTGTCGCCACAGTAGACGTAGACCATGCCCGAGGTGAAGATCTGCACCAAGAGCAGGACCACAAACTTGCCCGCCGACGTGTAGCCGTCCCAGAGCATCACCTGTTCGTATTTGATGCCCACCACGAAATAGATGACCATGGCCACGGCCGTGAAGAGGATGCTGCCCGGCATTCCCTCGCGGTAGAACATCAGGAAGAACGAGAGGTAGACCAGGGCGGAGCCCGTCTCGCGCTGCCCCACAATGAAGAGCATGGGCAGCAGCACGATGCCTGCCGCCATGGCAAAATGCTTCTTGTTGTGGATGTCGAAACCGTAGGTGCTCATGAACTTGGCCACAGCCAACGCCGTGGCGAACTTGGCGAACTCGGCGGGCTGCAGTCTCAGCGGACCCAAGACGAGCCAGGAGCGCGAGCCCTTGATCTCGTGAGGGTTGAATATGGTGACGAACAGCAGCAGCAGCAGCGCCGCGTAGATGACGTAGGCGAAGGTGTCGAAGATGCGGTCGTCCATCATCAGGATGACAAAGCCCAACACGATGGAGGTGCCAATCCAGATGATCTGCATTCCCGAGCGTGTGGCCAGGCTGAAGATGTCGGTGTCGCCGTAGGTATAGCTGGCCCCGCACACGCTGAACCATCCAAAGATGAGCAGCATGAGATAGATGGCGATGGTCCACCAGTCGAGTGAGCTCCAAACGTTGTTGCTTTGTCTATCGTTGGCTCTTGCCATGTTTCTTTCTTTTGAGTGTGTTGTGGGGGTGATGGGGGCTTATGGAGTTTGTGGGGGGATGGATGGGGTGGGGGAAGCGAGTTCCCGCCCCAGACCTACCGGCTGCTGTCGCCATAGCCTATGCGGCGGTGCTGCAAGGTGGCGGCGTCAGCCTCGGCGGCCTTGGAGAGGTGGCCCGTGATGTACTGTTCGAACAGCACCTTGGCGATGGGTACGGCGAAGTCGGCTCCGAATCCGCCGTTCTCCACATACACGGCGATGGCGATCCTTGGCTCGTTCATTGGCGCGAAGCCCATGAACACCGAGTGGTCGTGGCCGCGGTTCTGGGCCGTACCGGTCTTTCCGCACGCCTCGAAGGGCAGGTTGCGCAGGGCCTTGCACGTGCCCTTGAGTGCCGATGAGCGCATTCCGGCCACCACCCAGCGGTAGGCCCAGGGGGCGGCTCTGGTGTAGTGGCGTTGGGTGTAGACAGAGTCGAGGCGGCGGCCCTGTATGGCCTTCACCACGTGGGGCGTGTAGAAGTAGCCGCGGTTGGCGATGGTGGCCCCGAGGTTGGCTATCTGCAGGGGCGTGAGGTTGACCTCGCCCTGTCCGATGGCGATGGAGATGATGGTCAGTCCGTTCCACGAGCCATTGTAGGCGTTGTCGTAGAACTCGGCGTTGGGGATGAGTCCGCGCTTCTCGCCGGGCAGGTCGATGCCCAGCTTGTAGCCGAATCCCATGCTCACCATGTAGTCGCGCCAGGTGTTCATGGCCTGCTCCACGTTCTTGTATTTCCTGCGGTTGGACATCATGTAGTAGAGTCCCCAGCAGAAGTAGCCGTTGCACGAGGTGGAGATGGCCTCAGTCAGCGCCAAGGGCGACGCGTGGCCGTGGCAGCCCACGTGCAGTCCGCGGTAGTAGAAGCCGTGGTGGCAGGGGAACATGGTCTGGGGGGTGATGATGCCTTCGGTAAGGTAGGTCAGCGCCTGTGTGGTCTTGAAAGTGGAGCCGGGCGGATACTGTCCCATGATGGCGCGGTTGAGGAGTGGTTTCCATGCGTCGTGCGAGAGCATGCGGTGGTTGCGTCCGCGCTGGCGGCCCACCATCATGCGCGGGTCGTAGCTGGGCGACGACACCATGCACAGCACCTCTCCCGTGGAGGGCTCGATGGCCACGATGGCCCCTATCTTGCCCTCCATCATCCTTTCGCCCAAGGCCTGCAGCTTGAGGTCGATGCCCAAGGTGAGGTTGCGCCCCGGCACCGGCTTGCGGTCGTATTTGCCGTTCTGGTAGCGTCCCTGAATTCGGCCGTGGGCGTCGCGCAGAAGGATCTGCACGCCCTTGTCGCCGCGCAGGTCCTTCTCGTAGTAGCGTTCCACGCCGAGCTTGCCAATGTAGTCGCCCGGCTGGTAGTAGGGGTCCTTTTCGATGTCGGCCTCCGACACCTCGCCCACCTCGCCCAGCACGTGGGCGGCGTAGGGGTACTGGTATTGGCGGATGCTGCGCTTCTGCACGTAGAAGCCGGGGAAGCGGAACATCTTCTCGCGGAACACGCTGTATTCGCGGTCGGAGAGCTGGCTCATGAAGAGCTGCTGGGTGAAGCGCGAGTAGCCGGGGTTCTTGTTGCGGTCCTTGATCTCGTCCATCCGCTGGATGAAGAACTCCTTGGTGATGCCTATGGCGCGGCAGAACTCCATGGTGTCGAGCCTTCCCTTCTCCTCGTTCATCACCACCATGATGTCGTACGAGGGCTGGTTGTAGACCATCAGCTCGCCGTTGCGGTCGGTGATGGTGCCGCGCGAGGGGAATTCTATCTTCTTGAGGAAGGCGTTGGAGTCGGCGTTCTTCTTGTAGTCGTCGCTGGCCAGCTGGAGGGCGAAGAGCCTGACGATGTACACAAAGACGACCGTGGCGGCGATGCCGCCGATGACGAGGCGCCGGTTGGCCAAATCGTAGTCTTTCATAGGCTTACTTGCTCCTGAAATTCTCTATCACCAAGACAAAAATGAGTGTAAGCAGCGAACTGCCGACGATGCTCCCCAACCAGTAGAGGGGATTGAAGAAGCTGAAGTCTTCGATGGTGAAGAACACGAGGCAATAGAAGAACACGCAGATGGCGGCATACCACAGGAATTTGGCCGGCCCCATCTGCCTCAGCGTGGGCTCGAAGTCGGCGGGCGTGTCGCGGTTGGTGAAAGGCAGGAGGATGTAAGGCTGCACGAATCCCAACAGCGTCATCGACGCGGCGGCCATGCCGGGCGTGTTGGAGAAGACGTCGACGGCCAGCCCCATGGCAAAGGACCATAGGAGCATGGCCCAACGCGGATAGTTGCGGCGGAAGACGATCGCCACGTACATATATAATAAAGGTGTGGCAAAGCCGAAGAGGTGGATATGGTTGAGAAAGACCACTTGCACCAGCAGCAGAATCACAAAAAGAGCGATGCCTTTGAGCAAATCTATGTTCATGCGTTACCTTTATCCGTTACTGATTGTTTTGTTGAAGTCTGAGCGAGTCCTGCGATGCCCTGAGGATGTCGATGCGCTCGCTGATGGCCGTGTTGTCGATGACACAGACGTCGCGCAGGTTGCCAAAGTCGGTCGAGAGCCTCACCATGAGCCGGTAGGCCAGTCCGTCGGGCGAGTTGTAGACATGCTGGATTCTTCCCACCATGATGCCCGGGGGGAAGACCGACGAATAACCGCTCGTCACTACGTTCTCATAGAGCCGGAAGTGGGCGTGCCGCGGCACGTCCTCGAGCAGCGCCCACGTGGGGTCGTTGCCATACCAGCGCAGGTAGCCGAAGTAGCCGCGGTCCTGGATCATGCAGCTGATGCTCGACTGGGTGTTGAGGGCCGGGATGATGACCGAGTAGTGGCTGGCCACCATATAGACGATGCCCACCACGCCCATTCCGCAGGCCACGCCCATGTCCTTGCGCACGCCGTCGGTGTAGCCCTTGTCTATGGTGATGAAGTTGTCGGCGCGGTCGAGCGTGTTGTGCACCACCTTGGCGGGGATGAGCCTGTAGCCCTGCAGCTTGGCCAGCTCGCCGCCCTTGGTGGCGGAGCTGTCGCCGTGGAGCGAGGCGATGGAGTCGCGGAGCAGCCTCACCTGCTGCTCCAGCATCAGGTTGCGCTCGTTGAGCCTCTCGTTCACCTTGGTGAGCGAGAAGAAGGTCTCCACCTTTGCGTCCCAGTCGTAGACCTTGCCCGCCACGGCATTGGCCGTGGAGAACCATACGCTGCCCTGGTAGCTGTTGTACTGGAACAGCAGCACGAAGCTCACGACCTCCAAGAAGACGAATAGGAACCAGTGGTTATATTTGGCAAGAAATTCTAAAAGATTTCTCATATATAACGCGGTTGCCCTATCTCATCAGGAAGGAGAAGCGGTCTACGTTCTTCAGGGCCACGCCGGCTCCCTTTGCCACACTGTGGAGCGGGTCCTCGGCGATGTGGAACGGAATGTTGATCTTGTCCTGCAGGCGCTTGTCCAATCCGCGCAGCAGCGCGCCGCCACCGGTGAGGTAGATGCCGTTCTTCACGATGTCGGCATAGAGCTCGGGAGGCGTGTTCTCCAGGGCGGAGAGCACGGCGTTCTCGATCTTGGCCACGGTCTTGTCGAGGCAGTGGGCAATCTCCTGGTAGCACACCGGCACCTCCATGGGCAGGGCGGTGATGCGGTTGGGGCCGTGCACCACGTAGTCCTCGGGGGCCTCGTCGCCCAAGTCGGTGAGGGCGGAGCCCACGTGGATCTTGATGCGCTCGGCCATGCGCTCCGACACCTTCACGTTGTGCTGCCGGCTCATGTATTCCTGGATGTCGGCCGTGAGGTCGTCGCCGGCGATGCGTATGGAGTTGTTGCTCACGATGCCGCCCAATGATATGACGGCAATCTCAGTGGAGCCGCCGCCGATGTCGACAATCATGTTGCCCTCCGGGGCCTCCACGTCGATGCCGATGCCTATGGCGGCGGCCATCGGCTCGAAGATGAGGTAGACGTCGCGCCCGTCGGCGTGCTCGGCCGAGTCGCGCACGGCGCGCAGCTCCACCTCGGTGGAGCCCGAAGGCACGCCGATCACCATGCGCAGCGAGGGCGAGAAGAAGCGGCTTCCCGTGTGCACCATCTTGATGAGTCCGCGCATCATCTGCTCGCAGGCCGTGAAGTCGGCGATCACGCCGTCGCGCAGCGGGCGGATGGTCTTGATGTTGTCGTGCGTCTTCTCATACATCATCTTGGCTTTCTCGCCCACGGCGATCATCTTGTCGGTGCGGCGGTCGAGGGCCACCACCGAGGGTTCGTCAACGACGATCTTGTCGTCGCTGATGATGATGGTGTTGGCGGTGCCAAGGTCCATTGCTATTTCTTGAATGAAAGAAAATAATCCCATTTCTCTTTTTGGCAAATGCGCCGGGAGAAGGCCCGAGGAGCGTTCTCCCGACAAATAAAACTAATTGTTGTTGATTCCCTGTTACCTTGACGGAGGTGGGGCGGGTTGCCGCTTATTTGGCAAACCAGTTGTGTATGGCGGTGTCGTAGTGGCTGCTCACTCCGAAGGCGCGCTCGGCCAAGAGCCTGCGGTCCTCGATGTCGGTCTGTGCGCCTTTCTTGCTGAGTATTTCCAACAGCACCGGGTATTCCCTCTTGCTGGGCACAATCACCACGTCCTTGAAGTTCTTTGCCCCAGCCCTGATGAGTGAGATTCCGCCGATGTCGATCTTCTCGATAATCTCCTCTTCGCTGGCCCCGCTTGCCACGGTCTGCTCAAAGGGATAGAGGTCTACGATAACCAAGTCGATGGCCGGTATATCGTATTTTTTCATCTGTTCCAAGTCGCCTTCATTGTCGCGGCGCGCCAGGATGCCTCCAAAGACTTTCGGATGGAGCGTCTTCACGCGGCCGCCCAAGATGGAGGGGTAGGAGGTGACGTCTTCCACCTTCTCGCACTCATAGCCCAAGGACTCGATGAACTTCTGTGTGCCGCCCGTGCTGAGCAGCTTGACACCCTGCTCTGTGAGCTTGGCCAGAATGTCTTCCAAACCATCTTTATGATAGACCGATATCAGCGCGGTCTTCATTTTTTTCGTTTCAGCCATATATATATGTAAGGTGCTAAAATTAATCTGCTGCAAAGTTAGCAAATTCAAATGAAACATTATCACTTCTTTAATTAAAAATTAGAAAATTGCATGTTTTCTTGAGCCATGTGCCATTTGGCCATGGCGTGGCGCGTGGCGCGCGGCGGATTGCCGGCGTGGGTCGCATGGGGCTACAGAACCAATCAGCGTGGGATTTTTTCACGTAGATTCCGCAGATGATAGATGGCGTGCGGCACGATGCCTGGTGGGCTGCCGCGCAGGCAAGAAGGTGCTACGAACTAAATTCTGCGTAATCAGCATGGGATTTTTTTTGCCTTGTATTCATCTGTGCCTTCTTCCCAACATGCTCTTGCAAGCTCTCGCACTATTCGGCTTTTACCTGTACCGGATATTCCGGCAAGCAGGAGGAATGGCTTGGATTTTATGGCGGTGATGTAGGGGCGATAGGTTGAATATTGCACGCCAGCTGTGACTTTATTTGCAGTTTTCTGGTCTGGAGTTTCTGAAAAATCTTGGCACAGCGGATATTTTCCGTGGAATCATGGTAAGTTTATATGTAAAGGAGAAGGATAATGGTCATGTCCAGGCTTACGCTCCTACCGGAGCTATGGGTCTGAAGCGGTGGGGTGGCCTTACGAGCAAGCTCGACGGCCTCCCCATCGCTTCAGAC
>SFCY01000108.1 GCA_004558865.1 Bacteroidales bacterium | reverse complement strand
AAGCCAAATGAGCAGAGCCAAGCTCGCTTGGACTCTGCCATGGCGAGAAAAGGTGGGCGTAAGCCCAATACGACTCGACCTAATTTATAGAACCAGCCTAAAGTTCCAAATGGCTTAAAGAAAAACAGAACTTTTCGAGTGCAGCTCTTTTCGATAAGCCAAATGAGCAGGACTAATTCAAATAGAATATTTCTCCCGACCCGTAGCAGCGGTGATGCTCGTGGTCGTAGATGACGCAGAACTGTCCGGGAGCCACTCCGTGCACGGGTTTGTCGGCGTGTACGATAGCGCGTCCGTCGTCGAGCAGTTGAAGTGTGGCAGGCAGATACTCTGGCGTGTGGCGGATTTTAAAACTGATACGCAATCCGCCCTCTGTCTGGGGCGTGTGGCTGTCGGGCTTGGGTGGCAGCGTGAGCCAGTGGAGGTCGTGTACGGGAATGTCCTGCATGTAGGCTGTCTGGGGGTCGTAGCCGTGGCTGACGTAGAGGATGTTGCGCTCCACGTCCTTCTTCACCACAAACCACGGGCCGCCGCCCAGTCCGAGTCCTTTGCGCTGGCCTATGGTGTGGAACCAGTGTCCCTTGTGCTCGCCTATCTTCTTGCCCGTCTCCAGTTCTATCACATCCCCCGTCTGCTCTCCCACGTAGCGGCGCACGTACTCGTCGTAGTCGATTTGTCCTAAGAAACAGATGCCCTGCGAGTCCTTGCGCCTTGCGTTGACCAGATGCTCCCGCTCGGCGATTTCCCTCACCTCCTCCTTCTTGTAGTGGCCTATGGGGAAGAAGGCCTTGCGCAGTTGCCAGTCGTAGATTTGTGCAAGGAAGTCGGTCTGGTCCTTCACGGGGTCGGGCGAGGTGCAGAGCCATTTGTAGCCGCCGTCCCACTCCGTCTGCGCGTAGTGGCCGGTGGCGATGAGGTCGTAGCCGCGCCCCATTTTCTCGTCGAAGGCGCCAAACTTGATGAGGCGGTTGCACATCACGTCGGGATTGGGCGTGAATCCCGCCTTCACCTTCTCCATGGTGTAGCGCGTCACCTGGCTCCAGTATTCCTTGTGGCAGTCCACCACCTGCAGCCTGCAGCCGAAGCGGTGGGCCACGGCGGTGGCCATCTCCAAGTCCTCCTCCGACGTGCAGTCCCAGGCCTCTTTCTCTTCCGGCCCTATCATGATGTAGAAGCAATCGGGATGAAGACCTTGGCGCGCCAGTTCGTAAACCACCACGCTGCTGTCTACGCCGCCTGAGAGCAAGACGGCAATTCGCTTATTCTTGATATCTTCCATTTCGTTTTTTTGATGGCGTTGATGGGGGGTGAGAGGGGTGATGTGGTCAGGAGCGTCGGGGGCTTATGGGCGCGGCGCCGCCTGCAGCTTCTTGAGGAAGAAGTCGCGGAAGTCGCTCCACTTGTAGTAGGGGCCGGTGACGGGCTTGAGGTCGGGCAGCGCAGCCTCGTCCTCGTTGAGCAGCAGTTTGAACAGGATGGGCTCTCCCCTCTTGGCGCTGCGGTAGAAGACGAACTGCAGGTTGCAGGCCATGGGATAGACCTTGTAGTTGATCCAGTCCTCGTCGTCGAGCTGCTCCAAGTTGGTGCGGGGGGTGCCGAAGCCGTTGACGTTGAGCAGGCAGGTGAGCGGCATGACGTCGCTCTCGTGGCCGAAGCGCATCGTGGCTCCCGGATGGGCGAGCCGGATGCAGGAGTCGGCCTGCTGGATGATGTTGCGCAGCAGGTTGGACTGCACGTACATTCCCTTTCCCTCGTTGAGCTTGTTTGGGCCGTAGAAGCTGTACCAGTTGGCGTTGCAGATTTGCCAGTAGTTGTAGAGTTCGTCGAAGGTGAAGATGTCGTACATCTTGAACTCTTTCCTCAGCTCCGTGCTCTGGATGTTGCAGGCCAGCGAGCAGAGTCCCACGCCCAGCTCGGCGGGGCGGATGACGTACCTCACGTAGTTGCTGTCGTTGAAGAGCACGGTCATCAAGTGGCTGAACTGCGCGTGGTCGTTGTAGAATTTGTTGTACGCCTCGATGGTGGCCTTGTTGCGCGCCCCCTTGATGTAGGGCGAATGCTCATCGTTCATGAAGTACATGTCGTGCATCGACGCGTCGTGTCGTATCTGCAGCTGCGGGTTCATGGCCGCGAGCTGCTGCATCTCGTTCTCCATGGAGAGGATGCAGCGGATGACGATGGTCGACTTGGCGTCGATGTTGGTCTTGCCCTTGAACACTTCGGGGAATCGCTCCATCATCCGCTTGGCTATGCCGCGATGCTGCTCTGCCCCCAATGGCGTGAGCTCGCCCAATCGGCCGTTGGCCTCGTCGCGCATGAGCCTCACCTTGCGCAGCACCTCCTGCCCCGTGGGTGTGAGCTTGCCCATCGAGTCGGCGCGCGCGAGCGTCTGGTAGGGCATGTCATACTCCGATGGGGCGATGAGGAAGCGGCTGCCGTGGCGCCCGTAGTGGCTGATGTAGAAAGGCGTGTAGCCGGATGGGGCTTTGGTGAGGGGTTTGGTGGGGCCGTAGTAGGCCTTGTAGTTGGAAGCGGCAAGCGAGATGTCGTTTTTGATTTCCGTGCGGCTCTGTTGTGCCGACACAGTTCCTGAGAGCAGGACCAGGCTCAGGACAAAGACCAGTTTTCTCATATCGTCATGTTTTAGGCCGGTTCTAAAGATTAGGTTTAGAAACCAAGCTGATTGTATTTGTTGTTCTCGGTCGTCTTCTGCATCTATCGGCCTCAAAAAGGCAAGTCTCATCGGTCGTGCAGCCCGCTCACTCCCTCTTCAACTTACGTTTAGAGTTCCGACAGCTGGCTGCCTACGCCTCGACCAGATTCTTATAACCGGCCTTAAAGGTTGTTGCAGTGAAACGAAAAGGGGGCCACCTGCCCCCTGCTGTAGTGCAAAAATACGCTTTTTTGCCCTATCCCGCAAATTTCTCAAGCATATTTTGCCTTTGTCAGCTCTTATTCCAATATTTTTTGTAACTTTACGGCATTAAAGCCACCCACCCGGCAGAGGGCCGCATCCCTATGCCATAGGAGTCGGGAGAGGGGGAGCCAAGCCCCTTTGGCCGCCGGCCCAAGGCGGCCGCCCCGCCGCCGTCGCGCCCGGCCAAGGCTGGCCCATGGGTGGAAACGGATGATGGAAATTAACAAAACATAATGCTATGATGAGAAAAACAATCTTGCTCGCGGTGCTGTTGGGCGCATTGGTGGCCACAGGCGCCAACGCCCAGAAGCGGGCCTTCACCATCCCCGACCTGTATCGGGTGCAGTATGCCGCCGGCCCCACGGTGTCGGCCAAGGGGCAACTGGCCTACTACGTCAGCTCTTCCGACCTGAAGAGCCAAACCTCCAAGACCACGCTCTACATCGACCACCAGCCCTTGGAGGGCATCAAGGGCTTCGCCCCCCAGTGGAGCGCCGACGGATCCAAGCTCTACTATTCCGCCGTGGCCGACGACGGGCTGCAGGTGTTTGCCTACGACCTCAAGACGCGCCAGTCGCGACAGCTCACCCA
The DNA here is from genome assembly GCA_004558865.1 of Bacteroidales bacterium. GTDB lineage: Bacteria > Bacteroidota > Bacteroidia > Bacteroidales > Bacteroidaceae > Prevotella. Next base: position 4,191 of record SFCY01000108.1, on the reverse strand, counting down.
CTACGCCCTCGGCGCCAATGGGGCCGTGGTTTCGCCCGACGGCAACCTCATAGCCTTTGCCGCAGAGGTGTGGCCCGCCATCGGCGGGGCCGACGGCAAGGCCAATGCCGAAGCCAACGAGCGCAAGGCCAAGGCTCCCGTGCAGGCCCACCTGGCCGACAAGCTCCTCTTCCGCCACTGGACAGACTACACCGACGGCAAGTTCTGGCACATCATCATCTACAACATAGCCAAGGACACCTACACCGACGTCACCCCCGGCGAGTTCCATTCGCCCACCTTCTCACCCTCCGGGCCCGAGGGGTTCACTTTCAGCCCCGACTCCAAGGAACTCTGCTACCTCTCCAACCACGCCCCCCATCCCGAGGCCTCTACCAACGCCGACCTCTGGGTGGTGCCCGTGGAGGGCGGCACGGCCCGCAACCTGACGGCCGACAACAAGGCCTGGGACGGCAGTCCGCAGTATAGCCCCGACGGCCGCTACATCGCCTACCGCTTCCAGACCGTCCCCGGCTATGAGAGCGACCGCTTCCGGCTGGCCGTCGTCGACCGCAGGACGGGGGCCAAGACTGTCCTGACGGAGGCCTTCGACAACTGGGTGGACGCCTACAAGTGGACACCCGACTCCAAGGCCATCTGCTTCCTCGGCGAGGAGAGGGGCTACGAGCCGCTCTTCAAGGTCACCTTGGCCAACAAGAAGATAGAGAAGATCGTCGGCGACCGCGCCATCGGCTCCTTCGACCTCGACGGCAAGGGCAACTTCTACTACACCTATTCCTCCACAGGCAAGCCCACAGCCCTCTACCGCGCCACCCCCTCGCGCAAGGGACTGCGCGAGAGGCAGCTCACCCACTTCAACGACGCGCTGGAGCAGGAGGTCGACATCCGCCCGGCGGAGGAGCTCTGGGTGGAGGGGGCCAACGGCGACAGCGTGGAGGTGTTCGTCGTCAAGCCCCACGGCTTCGAGCCCGGCAAGAAGTATCCCCTCGTCATCAATGTGCACGGAGGACCGCAGATGCAGTGGATGAACTCCTTCCGCGGCGACTGGCAGGTCTATCCCGGCGCGGGCTACGTCGTGGCCTATCCCAATCCCCACGGCTCCACGGGCTACGGCCAGCAGTTCTGCCGCGACATCAGCCAGGACTGGGGCGGAAAGCCTTTCGTCGACGTGATGAAGGTGACCGACGCGCTGGCCCGCCTCGACTATGTCGACTCCACACGCATGGCAGCCATGGGATGGAGCTACGGCGGATTCTTCATGAACTGGCTCCAGGGCCACACCAAGCGCTTCAAGTGCCTGGCCTCCATGATGGGGCTCTACGACATGCCGTCGATGTGGGGCACCACGGAGGAGCTTTGGTTCCCCAACTTCGAAATGGACGGACAGCCGTGGAACTCCGACCTCTACCAGAAGTGGAGCCCTTCCAACTACGTGAGGAACTTCGCCACGCCAACGCTCATCATCACCGGCGAGCGCGACTACCGCGTGTCCTACACCCAGAGCCTGCAGTATTTCTCCACGCTCCAGACCCTCGGCATACCCAGCCGCCTCATCGTGTTCAAGAACGACGGTCACTGGCCCAGCACGCTGCGCTCCATGCCGCTCTACTACAACGCCCACTTGGAGTGGTTCCACAAGTATCTCGGCGGCGCCCCAGCTCCCTGGAAGAGCGAGGACATGGTCAACGGAACCATGAATTATTAGAAAACGTAGGGGTTCGGTGGGCTTTGTGCGCTCCGGACCCTTTTTAAACAAGAATCAGCATATATGTCAAAAGGAAAGAAATCAGGCAAGCGCCTGACCAAGAAACAGCTCGGCGAGCAACTGGAAGAACTGTTTGTCTCGCAACCTGGCAAGAGCCTGACGTTCAAGGAGATTTTCAAGACGCTCCATCTCAATACACACCCATTGAAGATGCTGGCCATCGACATCATGGAGGAAATGGAATGGGACGACTTCATCGCCAAGGACGGCGACAACGCCTATAGGCTCAACACCAAGGGACAGGTGCAGGAGGGTACCTTCATCCGCAAGTCGAACGGCAAGAACTCCTTCATGCCCGACGGCGGCGACAAGCCCATCTTCGTCTCGGAGCGCAACTCCATGGGAGCCCTCAACGGCGACCGCGTGAAGGTGAGCCTCATGGCGCGCCGGCAGAAGCACATCAAGGAGGCCCAGGTCATCGAGATCCTCCACCGCGCCAAGGACCAGTTTGTGGGCCGTCTCAAGGTGGACCGCGACCTGGCCTACCTCGTCACCCCCAACAACCTCTTCGTGCACGACATCATCATACCCAAGCGCAAGCTCAAGGGCGGCAAGACCGACGACCGGGCTGTGGTCAAGGTCACCCAATGGCCCGACGCCGACCACAAGAACATCCTCGGAGAGGTGGTCGACGTGTTGGGACACTCGGGCGACAACGACACCGAGATGAACGCCATCTTGGCCCAGTACCAGCTGCCCTACAAGTACCCGGAGGCCGTGGAGCGCGCCGCCGACAAGATCACGGGCGAAATCAGGCCTGAGGACGTGGCCGAGCGGGTCGACATGCGCGGCGTGTGGACCTGCACCATCGACCCCAAGGACGCCAAGGACTTCGACGACGCGCTCTCCATCCGCCGGCTGCCAAGCGGGCTCTACGAGGTGGGCGTCCACATCGCCGACGTGAGCCACTACGTCAGGGAGGGCGACATCATCGACCGCGAGGCCCAGAAGCGAGCCACGAGCGTGTATCTCGTCGACCGCACCATACCCATGCTGCCCGAGAGGCTCTGCAACTTCGTCTGCTCGCTCCGACCCGACGAGGACAAGCTCACCTACAGCGTCATCTTCGAACTCAACGACGAGGCCGAGGTGAAGTCGTTCCGCATCGTGCACACCATCATCCGCTCCAACCGCCGCTTCTGCTATGAGGAGGCGCAGCAGATATTGGAAGACAACGGCGTGGTCGATGGACAGGGCGAGCCCGCCAAGCCCGTCGGCGGGAAGTTCAAGGATGAGTATGGCTGGGAGGTGTGCACCCTCGACCGGATGGCCAAGCTCCTGCGCAAGCAGCGCTTCAAGAGCGGCTCCGTGAAGTTCGACTCTGAGGAGCTCCACTTCGACGTCGACGAAAAGGGACATCCCCTCCGCTGCTACTACAAGCGGTCCAAGGACGCCAACAAGCTCGTGGAGGAGTTCATGCTCCTGGCCAACCGCACCGTGGCCGAGAGCGTGGGCAGGGTGAGGAAAGGCCACAAGGCCAAGACCTTCCCCTACCGCATCCACGAGAATCCCGACCCCCAGAAGCTGGAGGTGCTGCGCTCCTTCGCCGTGAAGTTCGGCTACAAGGTGAAGACCGACGGCACGCAGGGAGCCATCGCCCGGTCGCTCAACAAGCTCATGGACGAGACCGAGGGCAAGCGCGAGCAGAAGGCCATACAGGCCGTGGCCCTGAGGGCCATGATGAAGGCCAAGTACAGCGTCCACAATGTGGGCCACTTCGGACTGGCCTTCCCCTACTACACCCACTTCACCTCGCCCATCCGCCGATACCCCGACACCATGGTACACCGCCTGCTCACGAAATATCAGGCCGGCGGACGCTCGGCCAACGAGAAGCACTGTGAGGAGCTGTGCGAGCATTGCAGCGACATGGAGGTCATCGCGCAGAACGCCGAGCGCGACTCCATCAAATACAAGATGGTGGAGTTTATGGGCGACAAGCTCGGGCAGGAGTTCGACGCCCACATCAGCGGCATCACCTCGTATGGCATCTATGCCGAGATAGACGAGAACCACTGTGAGGGCATGGTCCCCATGCGCGACCTCAACGACGACTACTACGACTTCGACGAGCGCAACTTCTGCCTCAAGGGCCGCCGCCACCACCACAAGTATCAGCTTGGCGACCCCGTGCGCATCAAGGTGGCGCGCGCCGACTTGGAGAAGCGTCAGCTCGACTTCGTCTTGGCCGACACCGACAGCCCCGCTACGGCCAAGCGGCAAAAGGCCAAATAGCCCTCTCCTGTGGCCTTCCCTCGGTTGCTGGCAAATGTCGATAAGGTAGCTGGCGTTCGTCAGCAACCGAGAAGACCCTCCCCAAAAAACAATGGCACAGCGGATATTTTCCGTGGAATCATGGTAAGTTTATATGTAAAGGGGAAGGAAAATGGTCATGTCCAGGCTTACGCTCCTACCGGAGCTATGGT
>SFCY01000107.1 GCA_004558865.1 Bacteroidales bacterium | reverse complement strand
AAACAGACGGGGCGAAAGCCTGCCTGTCTCAAGCCGCTTATAATACATTACATATCCTCCACGCTCCCAGTGGAGGAGCTTCATGACCTTGCGTGTCTTACCTACAAAAGCATAGACCTTCCCGTCAGTAGGGTCGCCCCCGGCCTGCCGAACCTTGCCGCACATTGCGTTGACTCCTACACGCATGTCGGTAGGAGCATTGGAGATGAAAAACCGATTGTTCTCGTTGAGATTAAACATAAAGCTGTAAATTTTCGGCAAAGGTCGGAAATTTACAGCTTATTGGAAAGACGGCCTAAAATGGATGGTTACTGTGGTCTGACAACCAGGACGTAAAAAAAGACCTACAAAGCGAGGTCTGTAGGTCTTTATTACGTTGGTTGGAAAAAGTGGAGGATTAGTCCGTCAGGCATTGGTCGAGCGATTTTGTGATGGCCTCCTTGTCGAGGTGTTGCCCTATGAAGACGAGCTTCTCCATCCTGTCGTCATATTTTTGGTCCCAATCGCGGCGTAGGGCAGGCTCTTTGTCCATCATGGCTTTCAGCTCATCCTCGGGCATGGTGGCATACCATTGTCCGGCGTTCTTCAATCCCACCTGCTTGCCGGCCTGTTCAAACACGTAGCAGATGTCGGGTTCTTCCTTGAACCAGCAGATGCCCTTGCAGCGGATGACCTGCTTGGGCCACTTGCGGCTGATGAAATCATCGAAGAAATTGATGTCGAATGGCTTGCGGCGATAATATACGAAAGTCTCGATGCCGTACTCAAGGGCCTCTCCGCTCTCCTCGTTCTCCAAATCGTCGTCTTCCTCTATGGCGCTTATCCAGGCGGCCGAGGTGGCGACCTTGTTGAAATCGAACAGATGGGTGTTGATGATCTTGTTGAGGTCGACATCGCCATAATTGCACTCGAAGATTTCCGCATGTGGCTGAATGGACTTGATGATTCCCTTCAGCTCCATCATCTCCTCCCTTGTCAGCTCATCAGCCTTGTTGAGGAGGATGATGTTGCAGAACTCAATTTGCTGAATGACGAGACTCTCCAAATCGTCCTCTCCTATGTTCTGCTTCTTCAGGTCATTGCCATTGGCAAACTCATCCTTCATGCGTTTCGCATCCACCACTGTCACGATGGCATCCAAATTGGCTACGGCGTCCTCGGCGTATTCGGGATACATCTGCGGGTAGGCGCAAATGGTTTGCGCGATGGGAGCAGGCTCACAGATGCCACTGGCCTCGATGACGATGTAGTCGAAGCGTTCCATGTTGGCGATGTCGCTCAACTGCTTCACCAAGTCCATCTTGAGTGTGCAGCAGATGCATCCGTTCTGCAGGGCCACCAGGCTGTCGTCGCCCTGGCCAACGATTCCGCCCGACTCAATGAGGCTTGCGTCGATGTTGACCTCGCCGATGTCGTTTACGATGACGGCAAACTTGATGCCCTTCTCGTTTGCAAGAATCCTGTTTAAAAGAGTAGTCTTGCCGCTGCCGAGATACCCCGTCAGCAGCAAGACTGGAATTTGTTTTTTGTTCATTTATATCTCCTTACGGTAAATAAGTGTTATTTCTTCAGCCACCTGTCGAGCCACTCAAAGAAAGTGCGCTGCCACAGTATGCCGTTTTGGGGCTTCAGCACCCAGTGGTTCTCGTCGGGGAATAGCAGCAGCTCGGCAGGAATGCCCTTCATGCGGGCTGCATTGAAGGCTCCCATGCCCTGGTTGTAGTTGATGCGGTAGTCTTTCTCGCCATGGATGCAGAGGATGGGCGTGTCCCAATTGTCTACAGTCTTGTGAGGGCTGTTCTCATAGGTGCGGCGGGCGTTGTCGGTCATGTCCTTGTTCCAGAACGCGTCGTCATACTCCCAATTGGAGAACCAGGCCTCTTCGGTGTCGGTGTACATTGACTCAAGGTTGAAGGCACCGTCGTGGGCTATGAAGCACTTGAACCGCTTGTTGTGGTGGCCTGCGAGATAATAGACCGAGAAGCCGCCGAACGAGGCTCCCACTGCGCCCATGCGATCCTTGTCGACGAAAGGCAGGTTCTGCGCAGCATCATCTATGGCGCTCAGGTAGTCGTTCATGCACTGTCCTGTCCAGTCGCCGGAGATTTCCTCGTTCCATTCGCTACCGAATCCCGGCAGGCCACGGCGGTTGGGAGCTACGACCACATAGCCGTGGGCGGCCATGATCTGGAAGTTCCAACGATAGCTCCAAAACTGTGAGACGGGACTCTGCGGTCCACCCTCACAATATAATAAGGTGGGATACTTCTTGTTGGCGTCGAAGTGGGGCGGTAGGATAATCCACACGAGCATGTCCTTGCCGTCGGTGGTCTTTACCCAGCGCTGCTGTACCTTGCCCATCTCGAGTTGGGTGAAGATGTGGGCGTTCTCGTCGGTGAGTTGTCTCACTTGGCTCTGCTTCTCCTTCTTGGCGGGCGACACTACGAAGATGTCATCGGGGTGGCTCATGGAATGGCGTGTGACGAGCAGGTTCTTGGTGGAGCCAAGCATCTGCACGGAGCCGAAGTCGTACCATCCGTCGGTGAGCTGCATCACCTTGCCCTGCAGGTTGGTCTGGTAAACCATCACGCATGCGTGCCAGCAGCCCAAGAAATAGAGCGTCTTGGAGTCGTTGGCCCAGCAGAAGTCGTCGACGTTGCTGTCGAAGCTCTCCGTGACATATTTCTTCTCTCCTGTGGCCAGATTGTAGACGCAGAGGCGGTTGCGGTCGCTCTCGTATCCGTCGCGTGCCATGCTCTGCCACGCCACGTAGCCGCCGTCGGGAGAGAACTTGGGATTCACGTCGTAGCCAACGTTCTCGTCCTTGTACTTCTCAGAGTCGATGGCCTGATACTTCATGGTCTTTGTCGGGTCGCTCTTGGGCAGGCTCGCTCCGGTCTTGCAGAGGTTGCGCGTCTTGCCTGTGGCGAGGTCGTAGAGAAAAATGTCGGTGTCGGTGGAGGTGGCGTAGTCCACCCCCTGCTTCTTGCGGCAGGTGTAGGCGATGGACTTGCTGTCAGGGCTCCAGGCCAGCTGCTCAATGCCGCCGAAAGGAGCTGTGGGACACTCATACTGCTCCCCCTGAAGAATGTCCTTGCCTTCGCCGATGCTCCCGTCGGAAGCAACGTCGGCCACGAAAGGATGTGCCATTGTGGTCACGTAGTGGTCCCAGTGGCGATAGTTCAAGTCGGTGATGACCATGCCCGTAGTCTTTGGCAGGTCACTGGGATTCTTCTTGATGCTGCCGTAGTAGGGGAGACTCTTGATGAGAATCACCTTTTTTCCATCGGGTGAGAAACGGAATCCCTCAATGTCGGATTTGGAGTTTGACACCTGTTTCCTGTCGGTTCCATCTGGGTTCTCGGTGAAGAGCTGGCCGTCGCAGAGGAAGGCCAGCCTCTTTCCGCCATCAATCCAAGCCACGTCGGTCTCGCTCTTGGCGGTCTGTGTCAGCTGTCGCCGGTTCTTTCCGTCGGCGTCCATGACATAGAGCATCTGGTGTCCCTTGTTTTCCTTCACGCTGTAGTAGCCCACCTGGTAGGCTATCTTCTTGCCGTCGGGCGAAGCTGCGCAGCCTCCTATGCGCCCCATGGCCCAAAGGGCCTCGGGCGTCATGCAGTCTGATTGCAGTTGAATGTTGCTTTTGCCAATCATGGTTTGTGCGTCTGATGGCATACTGCCCGCCAACAGTGCTGCGGCAGCCAAAACAATTCCTTTATTCATAGTAGTGAGTGTTAAGTGTTATAGGGTTATAATAGATAAACGACAAGAACCAAGCGGCCACCTTGGGATGGCCACTTGATTCTTTAGGCCTAAAGTTTCTTTCTCTTTCTCTCCAGCTCCTCGCGTTTGCGCTGCATTTCCATTTGCTCCTGCTGCATGGCCTGAAGCCTGGCGGCGAGACCAGAGAGTTTCTTGGGATGCTCCTTGTTCTCTTTGTAGCGGGCCTCAAGGATGGCCAGAAGCTTCTCGTCGTTGGTGGTCTTGCGCAGCAGCCACATGATGGCGGCCGAGAAGAACAGCGAGATGAAATAGTAGAAGTTGAGTCCTGAGCTGTAGTCGTTGAAGATGAAGAAGAAGAAGAGGGGCATGAGATACATCATCCATTGCATCATCTTCATCTGCTCCGCCTGTTGCCCCACCATCTGGTCCCTCTGCTGGCGCATGGTCATCCAGGAATAGAGCAGGTTGGCCACGCAGAAGAGGATGCAGGTCAGGCTGAGGTGGTCGCCGATGAGCCACAGGTTCTTGCCCCATTCCACGATGGGGTCGTAGGTGCTGAGGTCGTGCATCCATAAGAAGCTCTGCCCGCGTAGTTGAATGGCGTTTGGCACGAAGTTGAACATGGCAATCCAGATGGGCATCTGTATGAGCATGGGCCAGCAGCCCGCCAAGGGGCTCACTCCGTATTTCTGGTATTCGGCCATCATGGCTTGCTGCTTTTGCATCTGCTGGTCGGGGGCGTTGTATTGTGATGTGGCAGCGTCGAGCTTGGGCTTCAGCACACGCATTTTGGCAGAGCTCATGTAGCTTTTCTTCACCATGGGGTAGGTGATGAGCTTGAGCAGCAGCGTGATGAGAATCAACACTACGCCCATGGGGAATATCTTGGACAGCCAGTCGAAGACATAGATGGTGAACCAGCGGTTGATGAGCCTGAAAAGAGGCCATCCTAAATACACCAGATGCTGCATTTCCAGGTCTTTGCCAAAGGTTGACTCTTTCTCGACTTTCTGGAGCAGGCGGAAGTCGTTGGGGCCGAAGTAGAACTCAAATTCTGAAGCTTTCTGTCCTGATGGGTCGAAGAAAGTCTTCATCTTGGCTTCATACTGCTTCAGATAGCCCGACCCCTTCTCTTGCGGGAGGCTGGTTATCTTGGCGTTGGCCTCGAAGTTGTTCTTGCTGATCATCACGGCCGAGAAGAATTGGTTCTTGAAGGCAACCCAGTCGATGGGGTCATTCAGCTCCTTGTCGGCGTTGGCCTTCGACTCGTTCAGGTGGTCAGTACCGCCGTCGGCGTTGTGGTAGGTGAGGGTGGCATACCGGTTCTCAAAGGAGAATCCCATCTCCTGCTGGCGGCACTTGTCCTGCCAGTCCACGTCCATCGTGTTGGTTTGGGGAGAGAACAGCCCGCCCAGCCCTGTGGCTCTGAGTTGAGTATGGAGCAGGAAGTCCTTTCCTAATTTGTAGCTGATGGCCAATTCCTTGCCAGGTCCCGCCACGGCCGTGAACACGACGGTGGAGTCTGACACCTGGCTGGGTGTGAAGTAGAGGTCCTGCGTGTAGATGTTGGTCTCCTTGGCCGAGAGGACGAAGTTGAGCTTCTGTTCCTTCTCGTCGAAGAGCGTCACCTCGTTGGGCTCTTTGGAGTCGTCCTTGGAGTTGTGGGAGCGTATTTGCATTTCCCTTGACTTGTAGCCCTTGATGACGGCTTTTTCCACGTAGGCTCCCTTTGAGTTGAGGGTTAGCTCCACGTGGTTGTTGCGCAGCACGATTTTCTGCTGCTGGCCTTTGAGCGCGGCATGGAAGAGGGCCGTAGTGTCTTCCATAATCCTGGCCTGTGCAGCCTTGCGGCGCTCCATTTCCTGTTGGGCTTTGTATTTCTCGGCCTTCTGCCTCTGCACGTAGGCAATCGAGTCCTGTATTTGGGCCTGCCTCTTCTCCTCCTTGGAAGGTTGTGTCCACCAGCTGAACCCAATCAGCACAAGTGCGATGAGGAGCAGACCAACGATGTTGTTGCGATCCATTTATTTTTTCTGGTTTTCTATTGCTGTTTTGACGAAGTTGACGAAAAGGGGATGGGGCTTGAGCACGGTGCTTTGGTATTCGGGATGGAACTGCGTGCCGATATACCACTTGAGGCTTGGGATTTCGACGATTTCCACCAAGTCGCTCTCCGGGTTGTGGCCCGTGCACATCATGCCATGCCGCTCGAATTCCTGCTCGTATTCATTGTTGAACTCATAGCGGTGGCGGTGGCGCTCCTGTATGTGCTGCTGCTTGTAGATGTCCATCACGCGCGAGCCTTGCTTGAGCACGCACTCGTAGGCGCCCAGCCGCATGGTGCCGCCCATGTTGGTGATGTTCTTCTGCTCCTCCATGATGTCGATCACGTTGTGTGGGGTCTTCTCGTCCATCTCGCGTGAGTTGGCGTCGGCGTAGCCCAGCACATTGCGCGCGAACTCGATGACCATCATCTGCATGCCGAGGCAGATGCCGAAGGTGGGGATGTCGTGTGTGCGCGTGTAGTGGGCGGCCACAATCTTGCCCTCGATGCCCCGCTGCCCGAATCCCGGGCAGATGACGATGCCGTCTTGGCCGGCAAGCTTCTCGGCCACGTTGTCCTCGGTGACATACTCCGAGTTGATGAAGGTGATGATGGTCTTGTGGTCGTTGTAGGTGCCGGCTTGCGATAGGCTCTCGCGGATGCTCTTGTAGGCGTCCTGCAGGTCGTATTTCCCGACAAGGCCGATGTGGACCTCGGCTGTGGCCTTCTTGCGGCGGTCGAGGAAATTCTTCCAGGGGCCGAGGGCAGGCTTCTCGCCTACTGGTTCTTCCACCTTTCTTAATATGGCGGCGTCGAGCCCCTGGTCCTGCATGTTGACCGGCACCTCGTAGATGCTGGGCAGGTCCTCGCTCTGGATGACGCAATCGAAGTCGACATTGCAGAAGGCCGCGACCTTCTTGCGGATTTGGTCGTTGAGGTGCTTCTCCGTCCTCAGCACGAGTATGTCGGGCTGAATGCCGACGCTCTGCAGTTCCTTCACGCTGTGCTGCGTGGGCTTGGTCTTCAGCTCCCCGGCGGCACGCAGGTAGGGCACGTAGGTGAGGTGCACGCATACGGCGCGCTTGCCCAGCTCCCACTTCAGCTGCCGTATGGCCTCCATGAAGGGGGCGCTCTCAATATCACCGATGGTGCCTCCGATTTCAGTGATGACGAAATCGTAGTGGTACTTCTGCCCGAGCAGCTTCACGTTGCGCTTGATTTCGTCCGTGATGTGGGGAACCACCTGGATGGTCTTGCCCAGATAGTCTCCGCGTCGCTCTTTGTCGATGACTGATTTGTAGATGCGGCCCGTGGTGAGCGAATTGGCCTTTGTGGTCTGTATGCCGGTGAACCGCTCGTAATGGCCCAGGTCCAAGTCGGTCTCCATGCCGTCGACCGTCACATAACACTCGCCATGCTCGTAGGGATTCAACGTGCCCGGGTCGATGTTGATGTACGGGTCAAACTTTTGGATGGTGATGTTGTAGCCTCTGGCCTGCAGAAGCTTACCGATGGATGACGAGATGATTCCTTTACCAAGCGAAGAAACCACACCGCCAGTGACGAAGATATACTTAGTTTCTGCCACGATGATATTGTTTTGATAATTTTCTTTTAAGCTTAAACTGATATGCAAAGTTACGAAAAAAATGTCTACCATCCACGATGAAAACATTTTTTTTTAGATGAATCGTCAAAAACGGCCGGCGGAGTCGCTTTTTGGGTTCATGTTTCACACGTTGGCTACTTGAAGGCATGCATGCCCCATCCTTCCTGGTGGCCTCTTTCCTTGATGTCTCGTGGCAACTGTCACGATATTCCGAACCTACTGTCACGATATTCCGAACCTACTGTCACGATATTCCGAACCAACTGCCACGCGTTGTAGTCAAGGCTGTTTTATAAATTAGGCTGATAGAATAATCGATAAAGTGCAGTTGTCGTTTCGGTCGTCTTCTGCATCTATCGGTCTCAAAACGTCAAGTCTCATCGGTCGTGT
>SFCY01000106.1 GCA_004558865.1 Bacteroidales bacterium | reverse complement strand
TCGTAAGGCCACCCCACCGCTTCAGACCCATAGCTCCGGTAGGAGCGTAAGCCTGGACATGACCATTTTCCTTCCCCTTTACATATAAACTTACCATGATTCCACGGAAAATATCCACTGTGCCTTGAACTTGCGGAACATGAATGAAATGGTTCTAACTGTATGAAATGAATCGCCAAGCTGGCATGCCTCATTGGGCAAAGGCGCGCTTCGGCTTGGTAATCTTTGCATGAGGAGCCGACAACTTCTGTTGCGTGGCAGTTGCCACGAATTATCGTGGCGGTTGCCACGAACTATCGTGCCTTTTGCCACGAACTATCGCGCCAACCGCCACATTTTGTGGAATAACGCTTAGGACATCCATTCATACAATCTGTATTTGTTTGGCTATCTGATAAATTCTTTTTAATTTTGCAGTATTGGCTCGACGGCAGACGTTCGGGCTGTTAGTAATGAAACAAGAAACAATGAGAAAGAGTTTGATTTCAGAAGAGAACGTGCGTACCAATTCGCCGCGTGCCTGGCTGCTGGCTGCCCGGCCCAAGACTTTGACGGGTGCTGCGGTGCCTGTGATGATAGGAGCCGCCTTGGCCACGAGCGACTCGGCTTTTGCCCCCTCGTGGCTTCCCATGGCACTGTGTTTCCTTTTCGCCTTTATCATGCAGATAGATGCGAATCTTGTCAACGACTACTACGACTTCAGGCGTGGCAATGACGACTCTGCCCTACGGTTGGGTCCCCGACGGGCTTGTACGGAGGGATGGATCACACCGCGTGCCATGCGTATAGGCATTTGCTTGACCACGTTGCTGGCCTGCATGGTGGGATTGCCTTTGGTGTTTTGGGGCGGACTGGAGATGGTCTTGGTGGGTGCGCTTTGCGTGGTGTTCTGCTTCCTCTATACGGTCATGCTCTCTTATCTCGGAATGGGCGACGTACTGGTCTTGGTGTTTTTCGGCATCATTCCCGTCATGCTCACCTACTATCTTTGCCTGCCCATCGGGCAACAGCACTTCACATGGGAGGTGTTTGTGGCCTCCGTCAGCTGTGGCCTGGTCATCGACACGCTGCTTGTGGTCAACAACTTCCGCGACATCGACAACGACCGGGCTGCGGGCAAGAATACGCTCGTCGTGAGGGTGGGGGCCGAGAAAGCTCTTACGCTCTACCGCTCGTTAGGTTCTGCGGCGTGCATCTTGGGCGTCGTGTTTTGGCTTTGCGGTCATAAGATGGCTTTTTTTCTGCCTTGCATCTATCTTTGGCTCCATTATAATACTTGTGGGGAGATGGAAAGAATAAGAAAGGGCCGTGAGCTCAACAAAGTGTTGGGTCTCACAGCCCGGAATATGTTTGTCTATGGCCTTTGCGTGGCCTTGGGCGTGTTGCTCAGTTGAAGAAGTTCCAGCTGAGTCCGAACCGCAGTATGCGGTCGTTGAGCGGGTAGTGGGGAGTAAGGAAATAGTCCTTCTTCCCACTTCCTGCGTTGATGTGGCTGAACATGACAAAGAAGCGCGTGTGCTTCAGATGGAAGTTGGCGTATACGTTCACTATCGGGAAACTGCCCACTTCCACCTTGTCGGGGCCTTCCTGTACGGTGTAGGAGCCAAGGGCGGGACTGTAGTCGGGCGCATAGTATTTGGTGAAGTATCTTACATCGCCTCCGAGGTCGCACTTCAGCACGCGGGCAATCTTGAATCGCAGGTAAAGGTTGCTGTATACATTGAGGTCGGGAACGGGGATGACCTCTTCCTTGGAACTCTTCTGATAGGTGATTACATTCTCCCAGTGGAGAGGGCCGAGGCGGAAATCCTGAGCCAACTCAAGCGTGAGCAGACTTGTGGCTCCTCCCTGTCGCACGGCGAGAGCCATGCCTGTGCGGGGCGTGTCGGTAGTTCCCATAGAGTATGACTGCGAGAAATAGGTCAGATTCTTCACCTCGTCCACGGCCAGGCGCAGTGTTGTGTGGGTCTTCTGGTATCTCAACACGCCCTGTATCCTGCTGTGAATGGTCTTTGACAGTGCGTCGTTGTCCCACCAGAAGTGTTTGGCATGATAGTGGCGGAAATAGAACGAAGGGTTGTCGCGATGGAAAAAGGCGCTTGCCGCAAGGGTCATGGTGTCGCCGAGGAGCGGAATGTTGAGGTCTATGCCGCCGTCAACATGCAGCTGTCCGGCATCCTTTCCAACGAGCCATGTCTCGGCCAGAGCGTTGAAGTGGAGCGTCTGGCCGCTGGCGCGGCTTATTTGTCCGCCGATGCTCAGGTTGTGCTCATTGTACGATACAGTGCCGCCGAGCGAGTCGGGGAGCGTGTAGTGGCGCAGGTCGCTTGTGAGGAAAGCCTTCAGTCCGGCCTTGGCCCATTTGTTGAAGCCCTCAAGCAGAGAGATGGCGAAAGTATTCTTCAGTCGGTAGTGGCTCGTTTTGTCGAAGATGGAGTCGCCCGGCAGTTTGCCCACATTGGGAAAGGTGAGCGCATAGTAGTTTTCAGGAGTGGCGTATGCTTCATAGATTCTTCTGTAGTTGTCGAACTTCAGGGTATGAATGAAGCTTGTCACCGGCACATACTCTACTTTCATCCAGCTTGTGTCTTTCTCCAGCTTCTGGCTCTGTGCCAAAAGCGAGTCGGCGGCAGCGGTGCCGTTGACTGCCACGCGCTCCTTTAGCGTGGTGTCGGTGGTGGAAGGCTCGTTTCCCGCAATCTTGGCGTCGTCGGGCCTGCCTGTGGCTCGCTGGCTACGCTCAAAGTCATCCTCGTCAAACTCCTGCCCTTGGCGCTTGGCCTCTCTCTTGGCCTTGCGCTTGGCCTTGGCAGCCTCATTCTCCTTTTTGCTCTGCATGGCGAAGCGCTTGGCTTTGATTTCTTCCTGAGTCATGGGCACCTGCCGCTTGAAGCCGAGGCTGTAGCGTTGGGCGAAGAAGATGTGCTGGTTGTCGTTTCGGTTCCAGTTTCGCTCCAGCACGGTGGGAATTTCCGACGATTGGTAGTTCTCCGAGAAGCTCTCGGGATGGGTGATGTAGTTGTCGTCGGCTATGCCTCCATTCTCTGCCACTTTCTGATGGTTGGTCGACATGAGCAAGTGGGCTTGGTAGTGGTCGCCCAAGTAGGATCCATACATCGTGTAGTTGAAGTGGGATGTGCTTTGGTTTTGGTAGTAGCCCCGGCCGTAGATATAGTCGAACTTGAATCCCAGTCCAAGCCTCTTGCCCGCATTTACGGCAAATTTGGCTGTGAGGTGGTCCTCACCGTCGGTCCTGTCGCCGCATGTGTTGTAGGTGAGGTTGGTGAGGGGCGAGAGGGTGTTGGTGAAGTGGAAGCTGCCTATGGGTGTGATGAAGAAGTCGTAGGGCTTGGTGAAGAGGAATCCATCGTCGAGTGGCCTGTTGATGAAGATTCTATTCACGCGTGGCGCTCCCAAGTTGCCCGTGGTGTTGTATTCTCCCCTCATTCCCGTAGTGAAAATAGAGTTCTGGAACAGATGGGATAGGGTGTCGGGCTGGGCTGGCGTGGTGTCGCCGAAACGCTCGTCCACGGTCCAGACCCTGACACCGGTTGGAATCTCCTTGTCGGTGCCCAATGAGTCGGCCTTGTTGTAGCGTTTGGAGATGTTGCCCTGCTCGTCGATCTGGTTGAATCCAAAGCCATTGTCTGCCACCTGGCTGCGCAGGGCCAAGGGGCAGAGAAGAGTGAGGAGCAGGGCGAAGATAGAAGTGCGGTTGTTCATTGTGATGGATTAGTGGAAAAACCTGAGTGCGCTCTCGACCATCTTGAACACCATGGCGATGAGGATGACGATGATGCCTGGCTGATGGAGGTGGCAGAAATAGATGATGATGCCTGCGAGGGCACCCACCATAAAGATGATGTTGAGGATGTTGCGCAACTTGAATAGCTTGTCTTCCCTCTGGGGCTGCATCTCCTCTCTGTGTCTTCTTTCTATCATAATGATTTGTGTGTGCTGATTTCTTGGGCAGGTAGTCTGCTCTGATGTTTGTTTGTGTAGTGCTATGGGCTTGTCGCCATCCGTGCGTTGCGGCAGGGGGGTCATTTCAGCACGTTGGTGATTTGCCTGAACAAGTCGTCCTTGCGGTCGATGGTCTCCCTGCGGAACTTGCCGTAAAAATGGGCAAGTCGTGTCTTGCTCTTGTTGAGGGCCATCTTGTCGGTGATTACTTCCTCTGCGGCCCCTTTCATGCCTGTTTTTCTGTCGGTTTCGTAGAGATAATAGAGTCGCGACATCTCTGCGTGCACATGGCCGTTGGAGCAGGTGATGAGCAAGGTAAAGTGAAATTCGGTCTGGTCGAGGCTGATGAATCTCTTGGAGAACACCAAGTTCTCGCGGAAAGTGGCCACGATTTTGTTTTCCGCCTTGTTTACTATTGCCACCTTGGAGCCTTGGAGCTGGTTGTCCTGCCGCGTGAGGCTGTCCATGAGCTTGTATTCCCGCTCATAGATCTGCTGGGCAGTGAGGTTGGGGCAGTCGTAGTCGAGGGTGAAGACAATCTTGCCTTCGCTGTTGGTTGTCACTGCACCCTCCAAATATTTCGGGTCGTCGGTCTTGTTCTTTTTTCTGCTCTTGTCTTTCTTGTCCTGCCCATTGCTCTTGGTCTCGATTTGCTGCTGTGGCACTTCCCACGTGTTGCTCTGGGCCATCAAGAGGGCTGGCGCAAAGAGAAAGACAGCTAACAATAATCTTTTCATTTCATTCTCGGTTCTTTTATTTTCAGCAAAATTACTAAAAAACACCCATTCAATATCTTTTTCAATGTATTTTAACACAGGGTGGAGTCAATTAGCAAGCACCCCTGCCGTATTAAAAAATGCAAAATATAAGGGGGAAAGGTGCTGGCGGGCAAATGGATTTTGTATCTTTGCAGAAATTTAAAAGCTTAAGAAGATGAAGAAGATTCTATTGATTGCAGTAATGCTTCTTTCCGTCGTGTCTTTTGCCTCGGCCCAGAACGAGGCGAAGATCAAGTTTGACAAGCTCACCTACAATTTCGGCAAGTTCTCTGTCAACAACCCTGTGCAGGAGGCATCGTTCAATTTCACCAACGAGGGCAAGTCACCCTTGGTGATCAATCAGGTGGTGACTTCTTGCGGCTGCACGGTGGCCACCTACACCAAGAAGCCCATCGCCCCCGGAGCTTCCGGCACCATCAAGGTGAAGTATGATGGCAAAGGCCGTTTTCCCTCCCATATCAAGAAGATGATTACCGTGCGTACCAACGGTGTGCCGGAGATGGTGCGCCTCTACGTGGAGGGCGACATGGTGGACGAGCAGAAATAAGTTCTTCCAAGATTATTTTTTTTCGTTGCAAAGCGGCGCAATCCCTGCCTCAAGGATTGCGCCGCTTTGCCTTTTCATGCCCCATGTGGCCGCTATGCTTTGTGCATGTTGGAAGAAGCCGGGATGACTGCCATGGGATGCTCCCTAAGCGATTTTTCTGAAAATTTTGCTTTAAAAGTTTGTTACTTTGCCCATTATGATTTACTTTTGCACGTAGAAATAATGACGATAATGAAAACAAAGAAAGCTGTAACTCTTAAAACCCTGACAAAGAGTTCTGTATGGGACATTCAGGAGAGCGATGTCTTCCGCATGCTCGACGAGGCTGCCAAGGACGCTGATTTTAAAGACAACATCCGTCACTATACCGACATTCTGAAAAGTGCCTTCGACATAGAAACCATCACGGTGGACAAGCCGGAGGTGGTGGAGAAGTATGAGAACCGCGGCTACAAGGTGGGCGTGGTCAAGGTGAGCGACAGTGCCAACGAGAAGTGGGCTGTGAAGAAGAAGCCCATCCATCGAGTGACTGACCTCACCTACGAGAACATCCGCCATATCTCGGCCTCCCAGCTCGTGGAGGTGCTGGAGCGCAACTTCGGTGGGGGATGGGAGAGCCTGCCCCAAAGCATTCAGGACATCATAGAGTCTGGATTCGACGTGAGCACCACGACTCTGCCTTCAAGCCGCATCCATCGCCCGGGGGGCATGTACGAGAAGAAGACCAGTGATGGCTACGAGGTGCTGGAGATTCCCAAAGGCACTTGGACGGAGGCCATCTTCGTGAAGGCAAAGCCCGAGACTGAGCGTCCGAAGATGAAGTTTGACCAAGACTTCTCCAACAGCGGCAACGGCTTGGACGATGAGGATGATCCCGAAAGGGATGACGAACTGTCTGACAAGGACAACTACAAGAATCGTGATGATGATGAGGAGGACGACGACAACTTCGACGATGAGAAAATCAGCGAAGAGATCTACCGCACCCAGTTGGACGAAGACCCAGTTGAACTCTCTGACGACTTGAACATTGAGTCGGACGATGAGGGTGACGACAATTATTGAAAGAATATCCGCAAGCATCCGACCACACCAACTGCAGGGGCCGTGCCTCTGTGCCAGCTCTAAAGAAACGACCCAATCACTTTTTTCTTGGCATTCGCTAAGTTGCGAATGGTTGAAAAAGCGGTCGAACATTGTTTTAGGGCCGGCACGAGGCACGGCCCCTGCAAGCGGATGCACGTCGTCGGATACATTCTTCGGATTTCCGCCCTCTCTTCTTGGGTGATTTTTCCCCTCCCTTCGGGGGGAGGGGTTAGGGGTTGATTCCTTTAGAGGCGGCGCATAGGCACGGCCCCTGAAGTTGGGGATAGCCCCCCTTGATACCGCTGGGAGGGTTCACCTTATGGAACCTAATGAAGTGCGATGGCTGTTTCGAGGGCCAGCTGCATCATCGTGCGGAACGATTTCTGGCGGTCCTCGGCGGGAAGCTTTTTTTCCGACACGAAGGAGTCGCTGATGGTCAGCAGGCAGGCGGCGTGCTTTTGGAGGTAGTTGGCGGTGTGGAAGAGGGCGAAGCTCTCCATCTCCACGCATTCGCCTCCCGTTCGCTTGGCGATTTGATCAAAGGTCTCACCATTGGTGTCGGTGTAGAAGATGTCCGAGGAGTGGACGCGGCATAGTTTGGCATTGATGCCCAAGTCCGAGGCCTTGGCCAGGATGGCGTCGTTGAGTGTCTTGCTCGGGTAGTTCACCTTGTCTTTGTATCCACTGTGGGTTATGGCAAACGACGAGTCGCTGTAGGCACTGTCTGCGACTACCACGTCGAGGATGTCGAGCCGCGGCGTGTAGCTACCCGCCGACCCGATGCGGATGATGTTCTCCACGCCGTATTCGGTGTACAGCTCATAGGAGTAGATGCCGATGCTGGGCATGCCCATTCCGCTGGCCTGCACACTGACGGGTACGCCTTTGTAGAGCCCCGTATAGCCAAAGCAGTTTCTTACCGTGTTGACGAGTCTTGCGTCTGAAAGGAAGTTGTCGGCTACATATTTTGCCCTCAGTGGGTCGCCGGGCATGAGGACGGTCTTGGCGTATGCGTCCTTTGGTGCGTTGTTGTGTGGTGTTGGCATAATTTTTATGTTGTTAGTTTTTTCTTTTTCCTAAGTCGACTGCAAATTTATCAATTCCTCTTGATTTGTGCAACTTTTCCTACAGCTTTTTACAATGCCTTCTGAATGTGTGTTGGGAGGTAATCAAGAAAGGAGGAAAGGGGCGAGTGGCGCTTGTTCGTTTCCATCGACTTCGCTTTCGTGCGGAGGACAAACTTGCATCTGACAAGACACCCGGTACCATTCTCCTGACATATCATTTAGAACTCTCCTAAGTTGAAGGCCGGTTCTAAAGGCTGGATTTACAAATTAGGCTGATAGAATAATCGATAAAGTGGAGTTGTCGTTTCGGTCGTCTTCTGCATCTATCGGGACTCCAAAACGTCAAGTCTCATCGGTCGTGTAGCCCGCTACACTCCCTCTTCAACTTACGTTTTGAATCCCGATATCTTGCAGAACCTTTTCGATAAGCCAAA
>SFCY01000105.1 GCA_004558865.1 Bacteroidales bacterium | reverse complement strand
AATGAGACAACATATCCAATCCACGGAAAATATCCATTAAACCATATTTCCCTTACATTGGAGCAAATCTCTTATTCCCCCTTCGTAGGAGAGATAGAGGAATCTTTTAGGATATCGTTGACTTCTTTTTCGGTCTTGGTAAGCTTATCCCTACAAAATTTCACGAGTTGCTTGGCTTCCTTGAGCTGTGAAGTGATTTCGTCAAGATTGAGTTGACCATCTTCCATTCTCCTCACAATGGCCTCCAGGCGAGCCGTTGCCTCCTCAAAGGTTGTTGGCTGTTTCATGTTCATTTTTTTTGTTTGTTACAATACTGTCAAATTCTCCCTTCTCAAGTCGTGTTGTGACCCGATGTCCAGACATCAAGAAAGAAGCGTCTCTGAGGATGCGCCCCTCAAGGGTAGTGATGCTGAAGCCTTTGGCAAGCATCAGCTCCGGGTCGTTCATCTTGAGTTCTTGCTGGAGCGTATCAAGCCGATGTGCTTGTTGCAGAATCAGGTTTCTCACCATGGGCGGTAGCGAGGACTCCAAGGCTGACAGACGGGCGAGCCGGGCAGTGATGGCGAGCTTGGCAGCCTGACCGAGGCACATCTGCATCTGTTCAAGCCGTCGTTGGCCACGACTCTTGACCAAAGAGTAGGATAGGGGAATCTTCTCGGCCATGCGCCCCAGACGCATTCGCTCCAAATCCAATCTCTGCCGAACAATGCGCGCCATGGACTCCTCCAACTCTATGATATGCTCATAAAGGCCACTGACGCGGTCAACAAGGAATGCGGCCACAGCCGTGGGAGTTTTCAAACTCTTGTAGGCCACCATGTCGAGGATGCTTTCATCCCGCTGGTGGCCAATGCCTGTAAGGATGGGCATGGGGAAATTTGCCACGTTTTCGGCCAAGGCCAGCGTGTCGAAGCCACTCAAATCACTTGTTGCCCCACCTCCACGGATGATGACCACCACATCGAAATCCGTCTTCCGGGCATAGATTTGGTCCAGAGCATTGATGATACTCCCCTCCACCAGTTCCCCTTGCATTGTAGCGGGGAAGAGCGTGGTCTGAAACTTCAGATGGTAGGGATTCTCACCAAGTTGGGCGCAGAAGTCACCGTAGCCGGCCGCACCCGCAGACGAAACCACGGCCACACGCTGGGGCAAGAGGGGAAGGGAGAGTTCTTTCTGCATGTCGAACACTCCCTCCTCCTTCAACTTGGCAATGATTTCGGCTCTGCGCCTTGCCATGAGGCCGAGTGTGTAGTTGGGATCGATGTCTGAGACTATCCAAGAGAACCCATAAGCCTGATGGAACTGTGCTGTCACGGCGAGCAGCACTTTCATCCCAGCCTGTAGCTTCTGCCCTGTCACATTTTCTAATTTTGGGCGAAGTCTCAGCCATTGGGCAGCCCAACATTTTGCGTCGGCACGTGCGATGGGGGTATGACGGAATGGATCATTCTCCACGAGTTGCATGAAGCAGTGCCCTCTGACCTCACGCACCTCGGCTATCTCTGCCTCCACCCAGTAGGCATGACTGAGGGTTGTCTCCATCACTTCCCTCACCAAGCTGTTAAGCTCAAAGAGAGTGAGCGGTTTGTACGCGTCGTTCATTCTGACAGCCCTTTCTGGTAGGCTTTCCAGAAATCAGGAATGCCGTAGCCGTAAATGTTGTTGGGAGTAGAGGCGTTGCTACCCGACTCACGCACGAGCTGTATGATTTGCTTTGCCGTCTTTCCCGGGAGGGCTTGCCACAGACAGGCCACAAGACCACAGACGAGCGGTGCCGAGAAGGAAGTCCCCATGTCGTGGGAGATATTGCCACGGCCGTCAACAACTGCGGTAGGACTGCCAGGGGCCATCACATCGGGTTTGACACGGCCGTCGGCGGTAGGCCCGATGCTGCTGAACGAGGCGTTCTCTCCATCAAGGTCGACGGCACCCACAGTGATGATGTCCTTTGCGTCGGCAGGGAAGTTGATGCGTTTCCACGAGCGCATGCCGTCGTTGCCCGCACTGTTCACTAACACCATCCCTTTGTCTGCGAGCCGTGAGGCCGTGCGAGAGATGCAGGCGGCGAGGCCGTCCTGCTGCGAATAGGAATAGTTCATTCGCTTGTCGTCGAATGCATGATAGCCAAGCGAAGAGTTGACAATGTCGGCTCCCAAGGAGTCGGCCCATTCCACAGCCTCTGCCCAATAATCCTCTTCGGCGGGACTCTCAGACTGTACGTTCTCACTTCGCGCCAAGAGATAGGCGGCGTCTGGAGCCGTACCGACATAGATATGCGGCCTACAGACGGCCATGGCCGAGAAAGTCTTCGTTCCATGGTCGGAGGCGGAATAGAAATGACCCACTTGTGGATTTACAAAATCACGCGTTCCGTAGATTCTGGTGTCGCAGAATGTCTTGATGCGGTCCACGTTCATAAAGCCACCATCCACCACGGCTACGAGCATTCCCTTTCCTCGGAAACCCGCCTCGTGAAGACATGTTCCGTGGAGCATCTCCATTTGCCTTTGCGAAGCACCGTAGACGGATTGGGGCACAGAGTCCCAAGAATTGAACGAGTTTTTGCAGTCTACACGTCGGGATGGTAGGATGCTGTCGGGGGTCATGCCCACCAGTCTCACCAACTTGACAAAGGAGAGGGAATGGAGGGTAATGGCCACGCTTGAGTCGACAGCAGAGACCAGCACAGAATTGTTCCATTTGCTCTTGCCTAAGATCTGTACGCCTTGTGCGCCAATGACTCTCAAGTATTGGGGCGATACGGGCAAGTCGGTGGAGTCCAAAGCCAAGTCCTGACGCAAACGTCGGTTAATTGAGCGCATGGAGAGAAACTCCCTGGGCTTGTCGAGTGTGTAGGGGTTGTGGCACTTGTCGGCCAATGTCAGTCGGAAGAGGAAAGCTCTGCCTGTGGGAAAAGGCATCTTGGATCCTGTCTCATTCTTCGTGGCTGAGGAAGAAATACAGAAAGCAAGCCCTACAATGAGAGTGGCCAGATATACTGCATGATTGGGATTCATCTTCTTTTGGTTTGTTCATTTTGCAAAAGTAACACTTTTCTTCGATAAATCACTCACCCTATTCCAAATAATGCGCTTACGGCGGATAATACAATTGCCATAAAGGACGCTGCACCGTAGGCATCGGCGATTGTTGTGTAGGCCATCAAGGATGGAAAAATCCCCATGGAAACTTATCGCATCCATGGGGATTTGTTATCAGCGGATTGGCTGGTTTAGTTGGCGTAGGTGATCACCACGCTCTTGATACGCATTTGGGTCTTGCCGCCAGAGCCTGTCTCTGCATTTGTAATGACTGTTGAGGTGGCGTTGATGTTTGTGAAGTTCATCGTCAAGCCATCAAGGGCGAAAGACCCCGGATTCACATTGACTTTTCCCTCTGCCGTATACTCCGTCCCATTAGCACTGTCGCAGGTGAAAGCGATGCTTGCAATGATCTTAGAGGAACTGACAGTGATGGTGTTGCCAGGATAGACGCGAAGTGCGCCGCCTCCGGCACTGTAGAACTTGGGGCCGTTCATGCCTTGGCCTTTGTCGAATGTCAGTTTGGTTCCATCATTCAAGACGAGGGTGCCAATGTCAGCAGCGTTTTCAAGACCACAGTCTGTTGCCGTGAAGGTGATGGCGTTGCCGCTTGCGGTGCCTATGCCGCCAGTCTCACCACCTGTGGAGCCGCCGGGATTGGGAATGTCAGGCAACGATGGGGCAGTGCCCTCGTGAAGTACAAAGTTGCGCACCTCCCATGTTGCGGAATTGTCGGTGCAGGCATAATTCAGAGCCACTACGATGTTGTTCTTCCCCACAAATTCGGCGGGAAGCTGCACGGCGGCCTTGTACCAAGTGTTCCAGTCGGAGCCCTCGGTCATCTTGTCGCCTGAGATCAGCTCAGTCCAGGTGGTGGTAGTGGGGTCGCCCGTATAGTTGTCGGTGATGACCACGCGGTCCACGACACCCTCCTTGGACTTGCCATAGTTGGTGTAGTAGCGGAGCATGTACTCAAACTGCACGTAGGCCGACTTCGACTTGGTGAGGTCCACTGCCGAGGAGACAAGATAGGCGTTAGAGGGAGTGGTCGTGCCGTTTGCATACCCCGTACCCTTTGCATACTTGTGGGAGTCGATGGTCCAGGGTGCACCCTGTGGCGTGACAGCCGTGAACGGTGCGAACTCAGAGGCGAAAGTAGCGTTGATGTAGACGCTATCGTTGTCGACTACCACTTCGGAGCCTCCATTGCGGTTTGGGTAGTCGTAGGGGGAGGGAACGTCCTCGCATGAAGTGAATGTGATGGCTGCTGTGGCCAGGACAATCAGTGAAGATAATATCTTTTTCATTTCTTGTTGTGTATTTCTTTGTTGATGTTGAATGGTGTCATTTAGCGGGCTGGATGTCGTCGTACGAGCGGATGATGAACTCCTTGTAGCTGTTGTAAGTGATGACGATGCCCGTGACATCGACCGGGCCAGTGGGCACGTAGCGGGCGGCAAAGTCGGCAAAGTTGCTGGTGTAGACCATCACGCTCTTGTCCACTCCCTTGAAATAGATGCTCTTGGAGCCAGACCCTGCATTGGGTGTGGCAAAGGTGGTGGTGTCGTTGGGCACGTCGAACCTCACGTTCTTGATGGTGGCGAGCTTGCCGCCGTCGGCGTAGGTGTCCCAAGTGGAGTTGTTGAACTCAACAGGTGCCACGGTTCTTGTGTTGCCCGTCAGCTTGAAATGGCTGTTCCAGAGCAGCTTGCCCATGCGGCTCACGTATGTGTTGCCAGAGGCGTTGGTGTAAGGCACGCCGATTTGGGCTTGTTTGCCATAGTTGCCGATGTAGAGGCCCTTGAGGTCGACCACGATTTCAGTGCCCACGGGCAGGTAGCCCCATACACCGCCCTCGGCGATGGCTATGATGATGGCCCCGGTCTCATCCTGCAAGGAAATCTCGTTGTAGAGGTTGCCCTCAATGTCGTTGCCCGTCACCACGCCCTTTATTTGCATGTCGTTGGTGATTTGGGTGTAGCTTTGGCCGTCGCGATA
This sequence comes from Bacteroidales bacterium, assembly GCA_004558865.1. Classification (GTDB taxonomy): domain Bacteria; phylum Bacteroidota; class Bacteroidia; order Bacteroidales; family Bacteroidaceae; genus Prevotella. Next base: position 2,883 of record SFCY01000105.1, on the reverse strand, counting down.
ATCGGTGGTGATGTAGCTCTTGTGGGTGTCCTTGAGCTGGGCGATGCTAACCACGTTGGACTCCACGATGGCCTTGTTGCCGCGCGAGTTGAGCTCGGTTGGCTCATCCCAGTCGCCGTCCATGCAGCCTGAGAGGCTGCAGCAGAAGAGGGCGAGGAGTGCGAATTTTATCTTGTCCATAACTGATTGGTGTTCTATAAACATAGTGATGCGTCTGGTTTGGGATTAGAAGCGGTAAGAAACTTGGAACATGCCGTTGGTGCCGTAGACATGATACTTCTTGGGGTTCTTGGAGAAGACGTATCCGCGGCTGTTGCCCGAGTTGGTGAGGTCGCTCCGGCTCTGCTCGTAGCCTCCCGTGACGATGGTCTGGTTGTTGGTGATGTTGGTCAGCATGAGGTTGAACGAGAGCATGCCACCATTCTTGATGCGGATGCTCTTGCCGATGCTGCCGTCGAGCATGAAGCCGCCATGCCCCTTGGCCTGTTCGAGGATGTTGTAGGAGCCGTCCTCGTTGACGCCGTTGGGCAGGGAGGCAACCTTGCTGGCGTAGCGCCAATAGGGAGAATAGCTCAGGAAGATGCGGTCGTAGTAGTTGCAGGAGAGGGTGAGATACCATCCCTTGTTGTGATAGTCGAGTCCCAGGCTTGCGGCGGTGAGCGGCGTTCCGCTTTCGCGCATGTCCTTGATGAGGGCACGGTCGGTGTTGTACACGCCCTGCGTGGAGTTGAGGTAGGCCACATCAGCATCGCTGGAATTCTTGGCTTCGCTGATGGTGCCGACAGCCTTCAGGTCGAGCCAGGAGAAGAGCTTGAAGTTCAGTCCCAATTCCGCGCCATAATACCGCTTCTGCAGGCCTGTGATGGAATTGTAGGAGAAGGAGTTGATGTCGTCGAAGTAGAAGCACGTCCATTCGGTGGCGTCGTCCACCTGGGTGAAGTAGCCACTGAGGTTGGCATGGAGCCACGAGCCGCTATACTGATAGCTGATTTCAGTGCTTATCACGCGCTCGTTCTTCAAGTCCCGCACGAAGTCGTTGTTCATCTCAGCCGCGGCAAAAGCCACGTTGGCCAAGGGAGCATTCCACTGGTAGCCGGCTCCAATGGACAAAACGTGGCCATGACCAGCGTCCCATGAGGCTGCGCCCCTAACACCGCCATCGAGAAAGCGCGCCCATCCGCTTTTGCCGTAGGAGTTTTGGGCGAAGAGGCCGTTTTTCATCTTGCCGTCGCGTTCCATGCTCGTGCCGCCAATCCTGCCGTTCAACGTGAAGTGGAAGTGTCCCACGGTGGCGGCATAGTTGGCCCAAGCGTAGGCCTTGTTAGTGACAATGTTGTAGTTGTAGCCAAACTTGTCACCCTTTCCCACCACGGCGTTGGGATTGTTCAGGTCGTACTGCACCCAGTCTGAATTGGGGGCATAGTTGCCCACGGCGTATGTGTTGATGTTATGGAAATACTGGGCGCCGAGCAGGTCGTCCATAGTTTGGTAGTGCATGCCCTTGTTGGTGGCCACCACGAACCCGGCATTCCAGTTGCTGTTCTTGGTCTGCTTCACGCTCAACGTAGAGGCGAGGGTGAGGTAGAGGTTGTTGTTGTGGCGGGCCTGCACATAGTACATGGCGTCGCGCCCAAGGGCGTTGGCGTTTCTGTTGGCCCAGTAGAGGCGGTCCCACTGAATTTGGCGGTTCTCCTTACTATATTTAAAATAGTCGAAAGCGCGTTGCCATTCCCAATAGGCCGACTCAGTCTGGAGGTTGGTGTTGCCCGTGTTCCATACGTCGTAGAAGGTGCTGGGCAGACTCTTCCAATAGTCGGGGGCGGGATTGTCGCTGTTGTTGTAGTTCAGCTTGGTGCTCTTGTACATGGAGTACTTCCCCAAGAGGGTTGTAGTGAGCTTCATGTCGTTGTTGATTTTCCAGTCCCACGTGAAGAGGGCTGATGGAGCATAATCGTTGACCACACGCGAGTTGCGCCGCTTTCCATTCTGATAACCCCAATAAGGGTTGTATTGATAGTCGTTGGCCAGCCAGAAGCTCTCGTCGGTGGCAGCACCCTGCGAGGCGCGCTCGGTGGGGTTGCCCCAAGTGGCAAACGACAGCGAGTGCTGTGAGCCGAAGAGCTTCTCCAGTCCAAAGAAATAGGAGAGCGAATTGTAGAAAGTTCCCTCCACATATCCCTGGTCGGCCCAGCGGTAGGTGACATTGGCACTGAAAGCCCAGCCCTTTTTGTTGAAGCCACTGTTGAATGTGTACATGCCGCGCAACGTGTAGTTGCGGTTGGCTGCGCCCACCGAGAACCGATGGCCTGTACGTTGGTTGCCCGACCGAAAGTCGTAGTTGTTGCTCCCCGCCAGCCCCGAGACGGCGAAGCTGCCCGTCTCGAAGGGAAGGGTGAAGTCCACATTGCGCGCGAGCTGGTTCAGTCCGCCCACTGAGGAGAAGCTGAAAGTTCCGCGCTCCACGTCGTTGACGGGAGCCCCGTTGATGTAGATCTCATTGTACTTCTGGTTGTAGGCACGATACCTGAACCTCACGGGCGAGAACAGGTATCCCACCTCGTTGGCGTAAGCATTGGTGTTGGAATTGAGAATGGTGACGCCTTGGTAGCTGTTGGCGTCTTCATCCAACTGTGCTTCGGTGAAGGTGAACGAGTTGTCGTCGAGCGACTGGGCCTGCTGCCGCTGGTTGTTGTTCTGGGCAACCGCAGGCGACGCACAGCACAACGCGAGCACCGCTATTTTTCCCTTTATTCGCATAGTTAATGATAAATTGAATGTTATTTTCTGCAAATTTAGATAAAATTTCCGAGTTATAAGCCAGTTGAGATAAAAAAACTAATAGATTTCCTCCCCCCGAAAAGCCGCCAACATGGGAAAATCAAG
>SFCY01000104.1 GCA_004558865.1 Bacteroidales bacterium | reverse complement strand
AAACATATTGCCCTACATTTTTCTTATAGTAATAGATGATATTGAGCCGATAATTCTGCTCTTCTCATTATTTTTCTCATTATTTAATATAGTCACTATCCTCCCACTTGTCGCTGTAAGCACAAGGCGCCTTCACGACATAGGCAAAAGTGGTTGGTGGCAATTAATATATCTGTTGCCCTTTGGTATGTTTTATGGAGTTTACCTATCTATAACAGAAGGTGAAGGCGATAATGAATATGGGAAAGACCCCGAAAGCCTTTAGACCGAATAAGATTCGTATAAGTTATAGAACAAGTTAATGATTGAGGAGTAGGATAAAGCCTAAAATGTTTTCCCATTGTTTTCCCGATAAAAGAAAAAGGAGTTACGAAATCTTCGTAACTCCTTGATTTTCAGTGTAGCGGGGGTGGGCCACGATCCCACGACCTCCGGATTATGAATCCGACGCTCTAACCAGCTGAGCTATCCCGCCATCACAGGCATTCGTCTGTTTGCAGGTGCAAAGGTAATGCTATTTTTTTTATTAACCAAAAAATAACACGCTTTTTTATTGCAATTAGGACAAAAATATGTATTTTTGTAGGCGTTACATCTTATAATTAATAGGCTGAACCTCCGCTCTCCAGACTGGCGCAGGCGACATCCGGCTGAGGGCGGGACGGAAAACGGTCATTGGCAGAAAAAGAATGGAAAAGGAGAAACTCACAATCGAATACGAGCTGCACAGCCGCTCGAAATCCATCATCTGGCAGCTCATCAGCTCCTGCGAGGGCCTCTCGCGCTGGATGGCCGACGAGGTGGAGGACAACGACGGGATGCTGACTGTGACATGGGGCTCTCCCATGGGCGAGAAGGAGGTGAGGCATGCCCGGGTGCTGGAGCGCGACAAGTACCGCGCCTTCCGCTTCCGCTGGAGTGAGGACGAGGGCCACGACGAGTATTTTGTGGAACTGCGTATCGACCACGACGCCCTCACCGACACCTACATGCTCGTGGTGACGGATTTCGCAGAGCCGGACGACATAGACAGCATGACCCACATCTGGACCCACGACCGCGAGAAGCTGCTGCGCCGCACGGGGGTCTGAGGCTGACCCAGCGAAGAAAGAGCGGGCAAAGTTTCCGCATCTTATTTTTTTATGCTAACTTTGCAGTCTGATACCGCATCAGATACAATGCTTCGACCAAAGAAATTAGATCTCTTCATCTCCAAGCAGTTTGGACTGCTCTTCGTGGGAACTTTCTTCATCTGCCAGTTTGTGCTGATGATGCAGTTCCTGTGGAGATATATCGACGAGCTCATCGGCAAGGGGCTCACCATGGACGTCATGGCGCAGTTCTTCTGGTACATGGCTCTCATGCTGGTGCCACAAGCTCTCCCGCTGGCCATTCTGCTCTCGTCGCTCATCACCTTTGGCAACCTCGGCGAGAGCAGTGAGCTCACGGCCATCAAGGCGTCGGGAATCTCACTCCTGCAGTCGTTCCGATCGCTCATCGTCATCACCGTCTGCATCATGTTGGGTTCGTTCTACTTCGAGAACAACATCGGTCCCCACGCCAACATGAAAATCATGCAGCTGCTCATCTCCATGAAGCAGAAGAGCCCCGAGCTGGAGATTCCCGAAGGTGTATTCTACGACGGAATCCCCAACAGCAACATCTACGTGCAAAGGAAGGACACCAAGACGGGCAAGCTCTACGGCATCATGGTGTATCGGATGACAGGCTCCTACGAGGACCAGGCCATCATCCTCGCCGACTCGGGAATGCTCCAGGCCACAGCCGAGAAGAAGCACCTGCTGCTCACCCTGTGGAGCGGAAAATGGTTTGAGAACATGCAGCGCACGGAGCTCTCCTCAAGCGCAGCCGTGCCCTACCAGCGCGAGACCTTCTTGGAGAAGAAGATCGTGCTCGACTACGACGGCGACTTCAACATGACCGACGCCACCAGCCTGAGCAACAATGCGCGGGGAAAGGGACTGCACGAAATCTACAACGACATCGACTCTCTCTCGGAGGTCAACGACTCCATCGGCCGCTCCTTCTACCAGCAGGCCAAGATGTTCTATTACCGCACGCCGAGCGTCAAGCCCTCCGACAGCATCCGACAGGCCCGCATGGCGCAGGACGGGGCGGTCAACATCGACACCCTCTACAACCGGCTCACCCTCGACCAGAAGCGCAATGCTATGACCGCGGCCCTCTCCACCGTCCAGTCGGAAACCAACGACTTGGAGTTCAAGGCCATGGTGACCAAGGATGCCAACAAGATATTGCGGCAGCACAAGATAGAGGCCATCAACAAGTTCACGGTGGCCCTCTCCTGCCTCATCTTCTTCTTCATCGGCGCCCCCTTGGGAGCCATTATCCGCAAGGGCGGCCTGGGAGTTCCGGTCATCATCTCCGTGCTTGTGTTCATCATCTACTACATTCTCGACAACTCGGGCTACCGAATGGCGCGCCAAGGCATCTGGGCCATTTGGTTCGGCAAGAGCCTCGCCTCGGCCGTCCTCATCCCCTTGGCCGTGTTTGTCACCTACAAGGCCAACAACGATTCGGTGGTGTTCAACGTCGATCTCTACCGCAACTTCTTCATGAAGTTGCTCGGACTGAGGCTCAAGCGTCATGTCTTCGGCAAGGAAGTCATCATCAGCGACCCCGACTATGCGGCCGACCGGGAGCAGCTGGCCCAGATCAACGAGGAGGTGAGCCGCTATTCGCACACCCACAGGCTCTACACCGCGCCCAACTTCATCAAGACTTTCTTCAGATACCGTCCCGACCGCGCCGTGGAGCACATCAACGGGCATTTGGAGAAGATCATCGCCGACCTGTCCAACACGCGAGACCCCATCATCCTCTCTGAGCTCAATTTCTACCCCATCATGTCGGTCAAGGCCCACACGCGCCCCTTTGAGCGCCGGTGGCTCAACATCGTCTCGGCCGTGGTCGTGCCCGTGGGGCTGTTCCTCTACCTGAGGATGTGGATGTTCCGAGTGAGACTCTATCGCGACCTGCGCACGGTGCAGCAGACCAGCGAGAAAATCATCGCCCGCATCGACAAGCTCCGGGCTGAGGATGCGGCCAAGGCCAAATGACAACCCAACAGAAAATAGTGTAAAACAAAAGATAAATAGATAAGGAGAACAGATACAATGGAAAAATCACCACTGAGCAGCATTGAGGATGCTGTAAAAGATATTAAGGAAGGAAAGTTTGTCATCGTCGTCGACGATGAGGACCGTGAGAATGAGGGCGACCTCATCATCGCCGCCGAGAAGATTACGCCCGAGAAGGTCAATTTCATGCTGAAGAACGCCCGCGGCGTGCTTTGCGCCCCCATCACCATCGAGCGCGCCGACGAGCTCGACCTGCCGCGTCAGGTGGAGGACAACACCTCCATGCTCGGCACTCCCTTCACCGTCACCGTAGACAAGCTCGAGGGATGCTCCACGGGAGTCTCGGCCCACGACCGCGCGGCCACCATCCGCGCCCTCGCCGACCCCAAGTCCAAGCCCCAGACCTTTGGCCGTCCAGGCCACATCAATCCGCTCTACGCCCAAAACAACGGTGTTTTGCGCCGCTCCGGCCACACCGAGGCGTCGATCGACCTCTGCCGTCTGGCCGGCCTCTATCCTGCCGCCGCCCTGATGGAAATCATGAACGACGACGGCACGATGGCCCGGCTGCCCCAGTTGGAGGAGAAAGCCAAGGAATGGGGGATGCACATCATCAGCATCAACGACCTCATCGCCTACCGGCTCAGGCAGGACACCGAGATTGAGGTGGGAGACGAGGTGCACATGCCCACCATCTACGGCGACTTCATGCTCATCCCCTTCCGACAGAAGAGCAACGGACTGGAGCATATCGCGCTCATCAAGGGCAAGTGGACGCCCGACGAGCCGGTGCTCGTGCGCGTGCATTCCAGTTGCGCCACGGGCGACATCTTCGGCTCTCGCCGCTGCGACTGCGGCGAGCAGCTCCACAAGGCCATGCAGATGATTGAGAAGGAGGGCCGCGGAGTGATCATCTACATGCAGCAGGAGGGGCGCGGCATCGGACTGATGAACAAGATCGCCGCCTACAAGCTCCAGGAGCAGGGCCTCGACACGGTCGACGCCAACCTCCACCTCGGCTTCAAGCCCGACGAGCGCGACTATGGCTGCGGCGCGCAGATGCTCCGCCACCTCGGCGTGAGGAAGATGCGGCTGATGACCAACAATCCCACAAAGCGCGTCGGGCTGGAGGCCTACGGACTGGAAATCGTCGAGAACGTGCCCATCGAGATTTCGCCCAACCCCTACGACAAGCGCTACCTTGAGACCAAGCGCGACCGCATGGGGCATCTGTTGCACTTGGGCTGACACAGCAAGAGAGGATTGCGGCACAACGCCTGCCGCAACCCTCTCTTCTCTTTCCCACCCCCCCCCCTATCTCTTGGTGAGCTGGCCGTCGCCCGCCGTTTTCTTCGGCGCCAACACGCGAGGCCTCATTCGTGTCGGCCGCTTTTCTGCACGCCCCGCAGACTGGTGGCTCTCAGGGGTGGGCGGCCATCATGGTCCAGAATTTCCGCGGCAAGAGACAGTCCCCATCTTGCCTTGCAGAGGACAAGCGCAGCCATCAACGACAAGAGACAAAGAACCATTTCGAGGCATCACGAAAAGCTACAACACAAGAAAACAGAACATTTGAAAAAAATATGCAGCAGAAGAAGAATCACTACAAGGGTTTGACCGATTCCGAGGTGCGGGAGAGCCGCGAGAAGCATGGCTTGAACATCCTCACACCCAAGACAAAGAAATCATTATGGAAACAATTCCTTGATAAATTCTCCGACCCACTCATCATCATCCTGCTCATTGCGGGAGTCTTGTCGGTTTTCATCTCCATCTACGAATACGCCGCGCTGGGCAAGAGCTGGGAGACCTTCTTCGAGCCTGTGGGCATCTTCGTAGCCATACTCTTGGCCACGGGCATAGCCTTTCTCTTTGAGCTCAAGGCCGACAAGCAGTTCTCCATATTGAACAAGGTGAACGACGACGAGCCGGTGGAGGTGATCCGCAATGGCAACGCCACCACCATTCCCAAGAAGGACATTGTGGTGGGCGACATCGTGATTCTCACCACGGGCGCCGAGATTCCCGCTGACGGAAGGCTGTTGGAGGCGGTATGCCTCAATGTCGACGAGTCGTCGCTTACGGGCGAGCCGGTCTGCCACAAGAGCACCCGCGAGGAGGACTTCGACAAGGACGCCACCTACGCCACCAACCGCGTGCTGCGCGGCACCAAGGTGATGGAGGGCCACGGCATCTTCGAGGTGGAGGCTGTGGGCGACCATACCGAGAACGGCAAGGTGTTTGAGGCCGCGCAAATCGACGACAGCGTGAAGACGCCCCTCAATGAGCAACTCAACGGTCTGGCCGACCTCATCACAAAACTCAGCTATGTCTTCGCCGCACTTGTCATCGTGGGCAAACTCGTGGTCTATTTCGACTGGGCGCCCGTGGCCTTCACGCTCGTCATCCCCACCGCCATCTTCTTCTGGCTTGTCATCCGCAAGTTCGAGGGCTGGAGCTGGAAAAGGGTGTCGCTCTCCATCGTCGCCTATTTTGTCGTACTGATGGCCATGGTGACGGCCTTCTTCAATCTGCTCACGCCCGACAAGCAGTTGGCCGGCCTCATCACCTACACGCTCGACACGCTGATGATCGCCGTGACGCTCATCGTGGTGTCGGTGCCCGAGGGCCTGCCCATGGCCGTCACCCTCAGTCTGGCCTACAGCATGCAGCGTATGCTGAAGACCAACAACCTCGTGCGCAAGATGCACGCCTGCGAGACCATGGGCGCCGCCACGGTCATCTGCACCGACAAGACGGGCACGCTCACGCAGAACCAGATGCAGGTTTACGCCACCAACTTCTTCGGCCTCGACGGCCAACAGCTCGGCGACAACGACGAGAGCCGGCTACTCCAGGAGGGCATCGCCGTCAACTCCACGGCCTCGCTCGACCATTCCCATCCCGGTCACCTCTCCGTGTTGGGCAATCCCACGGAGGGAGCCTTGCTGCTCTGGCTCAACAAGAACGGCATAGACTATCGCACGCTGCGCCAGGACGCCTCGGTCTTGGAGGAGATTCCCTTCTCCACCGAGCGCAAGTATATGGCCACCCTCGTCAGCTCGTCCTTGTTTCCCGGCAAGCGGATCCTCTACGTCAAGGGAGCGCCCGAGATTGTCCTCGCGCTCTCCAGGCAGACAGAGCGTGGGGTGTCCAAGGATGAGATCGACAGCCAGCTGCTCGCCTACCAGAACCAGGCCATGCGCACCTTGGGCTTTGCCTATCAGATTGTAGACGACAAGGAGAATCCCATCGCCGACGGCCAGCTGCAGGCCAGCGGCCTCACCTTCCAAGGCATTGTGGCCATCAGCGACCCCGTGCGCGCCGATGTGCCGGCCGCCGTGAGGGAATGCATGGATGCGGGCATCAGCGTCAAGATCGTCACGGGCGACACTCCCGGCACGGCCAAGGAGATAGGACGGCAGATAGGATTGTGGACCGACCGCGACTCCGACCGCAACATCATCACGGGGCCGGAGTTCGCCAACCTCAGCGACTCCCAGCTCGACGAGCGCGTGGCTGACCTGAAGATCATCTCCCGCGCCCGCCCCATGGACAAGAAGCGCTTGGTGGAGTCGCTCCAACGCAACAACCAGGTGGTGGCCGTCACGGGCGACGGCACCAACGACGCGCCCGCCCTCAAGGCCGCCCACGTGGGACTCTCCATGGGCGACGGCACCTCGGTGGCCAAGGAGGCTTCCGACATCACCATCATCGACAACTCGTTCAGCAGCATCGGCAAGGCGGTGATGTGGGGTCGCTCGCTCTATCGCAACATCCAGCGTTTCCTCCTCTTCCAGCTCACCGTCAACGTGGCGGCGTGCCTCATTGTCCTCTGCGGATCATTCATGGGCACGCAGAGTCCGCTCACCGTGACGCAGATGCTGTGGGTCAACCTCATCATGGACACCTTTGCCGCCATGGCCCTGGCCTCGCTGCCTCCATCGGAGAGTGTGATGGGCGACAAGCCCCGTGACCGCAAGGCCTTCATCCTCAACCGTCCGATGTATGAGAACATCTTAGGCGTGGGCGGCTTCTTCTTCCTCATGCTCCTCGTGCTGCTCTATGTCTTCGAGCATTCCGACATCCACCAGCTCACCGACCTGCTCCACATCCACTTGGGCGCGTCCGACGGTCTCACGCCCTACGAGCTGACACTGTTCTTCACCATCTTCGTGATGACCCACTTCTTCTATCTCTTCTCAGCCAGGGCCTTCGAGACCGGCCGCAGCGCCCTCCACTTCAAGGGCTGCAAGGGGCTGCTCGTCATCGCCCTCTTCATCTTCATCGGGCAGATTGCCATGGTGGAGGTGCCGGGCCTGCAGAAGTTCTTCAATGTGGTGAGCCTCAAGCCCGCCGACTGGCTCATCATCATCGTCGGCTCTTCCCTCGTGCTGTGGGTGCGTGAGGCATGGCACTTGCTGAAGCTCATGCTCCACAAAGCCTGACCATCGGCTCCTCGCCCGCCGGGCTGGGCTGTTCTGCCAGACTTTTTCCCGCCGTGTGGCGCCTCATGCCCTGAGCCGCGAGCAGACACACCCTGGTGAGCATTTCCGACAGGGGCACGGCCAGCCGCAATCCGTCGTTGCCCACCAAGGGTGGCAGCAGCAGGAAGATGGGCACGAGGAGGATGCAGCTGCGCAGGAGCATGAAGAAGGTGGCCCTGGGACCCACCTTTTCTCGCCATGGCAGAGCGCAAGCGAGCTTGGCTCTGCCCATTTGCCTTATCGAAAAGGTTCTGCAAGGTTTCCGTGGATTGGATATGTTGTTGCATTTCGTATAGTCCTGACGTCGCCAATGAGTAAATGGTAATGGAAAATCATGGGCAGGCTTGCCACCAAAGGTGTGGGTCTGAAGCGATGGGGAGGCCGTCGAGCTTGCTCGTAAGGCCACCCCATCGCTTCAGACCCATAGCTCC
>SFCY01000103.1 GCA_004558865.1 Bacteroidales bacterium | reverse complement strand
TCATGGGCAGGCTTGCCACCAAAGGTGTGGGTCTGAAGCGGTGGGGAGGCCGTCGAGCTTGCTCGTAAGGCCACCCCACCGCTTCAGACCCATAGCTCCAGTAGGAGCGTAAGCCTGGACATGACCATTTTCCTTCCCCTTTACATATAAACTTACCATGATTCCACGGAAAATATCCGCTGTGCCCACTTTTTTCAAGTGGACTCTTTGTGATAGTGTAGGGACAATCGGGCTCGATTTTTGATTTGTTTGAGAACAAAAAGAGTCCACTAAAAAGTGGACTCTTTGTGATAGTGTAGGGACAATCGGGCTCGAACCGATGACCTCTGCAATGTGACTGCAGCGCTCTAAACCAACTGGGCTATGCCCCTATCATTTGTTTCGAGCGCAAAATTACAAAGAATTTTTCAACCGACAAAGAGATTGGAGGACTTTTTTGAGAAAAAGAAAAAAGAAATCACGATTTCCTCATTCCCTCCTGCCCATAACCGGCTGCAAGTCCACCCTCACCCGTCTCCTTATAGAGCGAAGGCAAGTCGTGCCCTGTCTGTTTCATCACCTCCACCACCCTGTCGAAGCTCACGCGGTGGTGGCCATCGGAGAAGGCGGCATAGAGGTTGCTGTCCAAGGCGCGTGCGGCGGCGAACGCATTGCGCTCAATGCAGGGAATCTGCACCAGGCCGCACACGGGGTCGCACGTCATGCCAAGATGGTGCTCCAACCCCATCTCTGCCGCATACTCCACTTGCGACGGGCTGCCGCCGAAGAGCTGGCAGGCCGCGGCGGAGGCCATGGCGCAAGCCACGCCCACCTCGCCTTGGCAGCCCACTTCCGCGCCAGAGATGCTGGCATTGTGCTTCACCACATTGCCGACAAGACCCGCTGTGGCCATGGCGTGGAGAATCTTGCGGTCGGAGAACTTGTGGCCTCGCGACAGATGATAGAGCACGGCCGGCATCACGCCGCACGAGCCGCAGGTGGGAGCCGTCACGATGACGCCCCCCGAGGCATTCTCCTCGCTCACCGCCAAGGCGTAGGCATAGACGAGGCCGCGCGTCTGCAGGTTCTGCTTGTAGCCGGAGGCCTTGACATAATAGATGGGGGCCTTGCGGCTCAGGTTGAGCGGCCCCGGCAACCGCCCCTCGTGGTTGATGCCGCGCTCCACGCTCTCCTGCATCACTTCCCAATCCTTCTGCAGCTCGTCCCAGATGCCCGGCCCCTCGCACCGGTCTACATATTCCCAATAGTTGGCTCCCCCATCCTCGCACCAGTGCATGATGTCGGTCATCTTGTTGAGGTCGTAGACTTCGGGCGTGTCGAACAGGTCACCTTTGGCCTTGCCCTCACTCAGCGCGCCGCCACCGACGCTGTACACGGTCCACTCGCCAAGCCTGGCACCCGCCTCGTCGAAGGCCTCAAACTTCATGCCGTTGGGATGGTAACTGAGAAACACCTCGGGATTCCACGTGATGTGGCAGGGGGCGACCGACTGCAGCTCGTCCATGATGGCCACGTCCGTCATGTGGCCTTTGCCTGTGGCGGCCAAACTGCCATAGAGCGTCACCTCAAAGCGCGACGCGGCGGGATAACGCTCCTTGAAGATGTGGGCCGCATGCTGTGGGCCCATGGTGTGGCTACTGCTCGGGCCACGACCAATGCGATAAAGTTCGCTCAACGATTTCATAACACACTACAATTTATTCTTTCCAACTAAGACCTGAAAACCTGAATACACGACAGAGCGGGAAGCCGGCCTCGCCTCACGCATTCTTGAGATACGCCTTCATCGAACTTCCCAACCGTCCCTGCTGGTACATACGCCTGACGGCACGCTTGCGAATCTGGCGCACGCGCTCACGCTTCAATCCCATCAGCTGCGCTATCTCGGCGAAGGTGAGGTTGGCGCGGCCTATGCCATAGAAGCACTCCACCACCTCTCGCTCACGGTCGGGAAGCACGTCGAGGGCTCGTTGCAAGTCGCCCTGCATGATCTCGCGGGTCACACGCTCGTCGGCCTGCGGCGAGTTGGGATTGGCCAGGACATGGAGCAAGCTCAGCTCCGGGCTTCCTCCCACAGGAGCGTCCACCGACAGGGCCTTGCGGCGCTTCTCCGACGAGGGTGTCTTCTCCTTGCGCGGCACTTTGAAGATGCCGTTCTGCGACTCCAAAGCCTTCTCTATCGCGCCACGCACGATGGGCGCGGCGTAGGTGACGAAGCGCTTGCCACGCCTTGCGTCGAAATTCGCGGCAGCCTGCACGAGGCCCACGTTGCCCTCGGCCACAAGGTCGTCCAATCCCAGTCCGCGACCCTTATATTGTTTGGCCACCGCCACTACGAAACGCAAGTTGGCCCTTACCAGCTTGTCGGCGGCCGCCCGGCTGCCCTCGAGGATGAGCCGGCTCAGCCGGGCCTCCTCCTCTGTGGTCAGCAAGTGCGCCTTGCCAATCTCAGCAAAGTAGCGGTGCAGCAGTTGTTCGTCGTTGTTCATATTGTTTCCTTTTCCTTTTTATTACTTTATCGGGATTCCACAGCTTCCGTGGCTCCCCATCTCCCTGCGAAATTACATCTTTCCGCCGAATATACCAAATATCAAGGGCGGTTTTTTGTGAAATCCGCCAGCCAACGGCAATCGACAAGCCAGCGAAAGCCTCCGGCCGCTGCGCTTTCCCGCCATCTTTTTTTGGCGCTTCACGGCCTATTTATTACTTTTGCACACAGAACAAAACAAAGAAGCCAATGAAATATCTTCTTCTATCCGACATCCATGGCTCGCTGCCGGCACTCGGCAAGGCCTTGGCCTTTGGCCGCGCTCAACAGTGCGACATGATTCTCCTCATGGGCGACATCCTCAACTACGGCCCCCGCAACGGTGTGCCGCAAGGCCTCGACGCACGCGGAATCGCCGACCGGCTCAATGCCTTGGCCGACCGCATCGTGGCGGTGCGCGGCAACTGCGACTCCGAGGTGGACCAGATGCTGCTCCACTTCCCCATCATGCAGACCTACACGCTGCTCGTGGACGAGGGGCGGAAGATCCTGCTCACCCACGGCCACGTCTATAGCGACAGCCAGCTGCCACCGGGCAACTTCGACGCGGCCATCTGCGGCCACACCCACCTTTGGCACCTGGAGCGCATGGGAGCCACCGTGGGCTGCAACACGGGCTCCATCACATTCCCCAAAGGCGGCAACCCGCCCACATTGGGCACAATGGACAGGGGGCTCATCAGCATCTTCACGCTCGAGGGCCAACTGCTGAAGCGGCTTCAACTCTGAGCACCGTCGGCCGAGGCGACGCCCTCACCCATGGCAAGGTCCTCGTAGGCCTGGTTCATCTCGTCGGCGAGCGTCTCGTAGTTGGCGGTGTCGAGCGTGGCGCGGCGGAACACGCCGTCGAGTCCTATCCGCTCCGTCTCTGCCCAGACATCCAACGGTTCATCGTGGAGCAACGCAGCCATCCCCTCGGCCATCATGCGCAGCACCGAAGGCTGATGGAGGGAGGCTTTTCCCGTTGCGGCCGCCTTGATGCCGAGGGCGTAGGCGTGCATGGTGGAGCGCACCACGGCGCGTATGCCTTGGCCGGTGTCGAGCCATTCGGCGGCCTCCGGCCCATTCGCGTCGGCCTTGCGTTGCAGGATATGGTCGGCCACGCCCTGCATCCTGCCATTGAGCAGACAGCCCATCTGCCGCCGATACTCCTCCACAATGTGGTCGAAGAGCGGCTTCGACCCCGAAGCGTAGCGCAAGAGCATTTTACGGGGCGTGGCGTCGGTGAACCTGCGGCGCCGCATGTCGTCCACCGCCTGCTCATAACTGTCGAAGTTGACGGCGATGAGCAGCGGGAACATCACGTGGAAGAAGTATTCATTGATGTGGTCGAAGTGCTCGGCCACCAGTTGCCTCAGCAATTGTGGAGTCGGCCTTTCGCCATTCCGCTCCCTGCGGGCGTCCACAAGCCCGGTGAAGAACCCCTCGAAGAAGCCCCTCACCATGGAGGAAGCCACTTGGCGCTTGGCTATTTGTCGTGTCATTTCTTTTGTTTGTCCAATTTACGAAGAAAACCTGTGGCTACGGGATAGGCCAACAGCACCGAGCAGACATCGCTCACGGCCTGGCACATCTCCACCCCCAACAGTCCGAAGACGCGGGGCAGAATGAGGATGAGCGGGATGAAGAAGAGTCCGCTGCGCGCCGCTGCCACGAGATTGGCGCGCAAGGGTTGCCGACAGGTCTGCAGGAGCATGTTGCTGACAACGATGACCGCCCCCAAGGGCCACGTGAGCAGCTGCAGCCTCAGCGCCTCAATGCCGATCTTGATGACGGCAGGGTCGTCGCGGAAGATGCGGATGGCATCGTGGCTGAAGAGCAGGCATACCGCCGAGGCCACGACGAGGAACCAGAAGCTGACCCGCATGGCAAACCAGTAGCCCCGCTTCATGCGGTCGTAGAGCTTGGCCCCATAGCAGAAGCCGCAGAAGGGCTGGAAGCCCTGCCCCGTTCCGATGACCACCGCCAAGACGAACATCGAGATGCGGTTGACGATGGTCATGGCGGCGATGGCGGCGTCGCCATAGGCCCCGGCGGCGATGTTGAGCATCAGCGTGGAGAATGCGGCCAGCCCCTGGCGGTTGAGCGACGGACTGCCACCATAGAAGATTTCCCTGAACAGCGACCGGGTGGGGGTGAACAGCCTCAGCCGGATGGGAATGTTGCCGGGCTGGCCGCTCATGCGGAGCAGCACCAGAAACCCGCACACCTGCCCCACCACGGAGGCCAAGGCGGCTCCCGTGACGCCCATGTCGAAGACGAAGATGAAGAGCGGGTCGAGGACCACGTTGAGCAGAGCGCCCGTGACGATGCCCAGCATGGCCTTGGAGGCGTTGCCCTGGAAGCGCATCTGGTTGTTGAGCGTCAGACTGCTGGTGATGAACGGCACACCGAGGAGCGACACGCTGAGATAACGCTTCGTATAGGGGAGGATGGTGGGCGTGGAGCCCAGCAACACCGAGAGGGGCTCAAGGAACACGAGGCCCAACACCGCGAACACCACACCGCAGAGAAAGGAATAGACGAATCCCGTGCTGGCCATGCGCGAGGCGTTGTCGTGGCGGCGCGCGCCAAGCTCGGCCGAGATGTAGTTGCCTGAGCCGTGGCCGAAGAAGAAGCCCGTGGCCTGGAAGAAGAACATCAGCGTGAACACCACGCCCACAGCTGCGGTGGAGGCGGTGTTGAGCTTGCCCACGAAGAATGTGTCAGCGATGTTGTAGAGGTTGGTCACAAGCATCGACACAATGGTGGGCAAGGCCATCGTGAGTATCACGCGGTGGATGGGACCGGTGGTGAGGAAGGTGTAGTTGTCTCTTTGTTTTGCCAAACCCTTATTCCTTATTATATATGCATATCATGTCCTGCAAGATTCCGCGCCGCGCATCGCCGCACGAGGGCCTCGCCATCACCCAAATGGAGATTGCCACGCAGGCCACGCCGTCTGGCGACGGGCCTCGGCCCCGCTCTTGCACGATGCAAAGGTAGGTGTTTTTTCCCAATCCATCAAAAACAAAGGCGGGAAAAAACCAAGATGGAGAATGAAGACGGTGAAAGGCCAGGAGGCCGCCCCCAGCAGACGACAACAGACAAACATCGTCCACATTTCGAAAATCGACAAACAAAAAGGTCTGTTTCGCCCGAAAACTACTACACAATGCAAGCAAAACTACTTTTTTGCATAATTTTTTAAAAAAACATTTGGGTTGTATTAATTTATTTCCTATATTTGCCGACAGAGAGTAGAAAGAACGGTTCTCGATGGAGAGGAAACCGTTGATTGTTTCATCAAAAGAAGTTGAATATGAAGAAATTTACACTCGTATGCCTTGCAACGCTCATTGCAAGCGCATCCTTTGGTCAGAAGTCTATGACCTTATTGAAAAACGCCACCCCCTCAGACAAAGCCCCATCAAAGGAAGTGCGCATGAACGCGCGCAAGAGCCTGGCAAGCGTGCGCGAGCAGCTCAAGGCCAACCGAGTGGCTGTGAGGAAGGACTTCACACCCACCGTGACCACATCCATCACCGAGCCTCCCGCAGGCGAGGAACACCTGAACACCATTCTCCGTAGCGACTACTACTACAACATATGGGGCTACATCATCAATGGCACCAACAAGGCCGGTCTGGGCAACTACGTGATGACCGACGACGCCATCTATCTGAGGGATCCATTCAGCGGATTCCCATCCAGAACCTACCTCAAACTGGACAAGACGGCCGACAACGAGTATGTGGCCCACCTCCCGCAGGCCATTTACGAAGAGGAGTACGAAGGCACAACCTACCAATACTACGCCACGAAGCTGAGAATCAACGACGAGGGCACGACCTACATACCCGACACGCTTGACGACAACACCATCGACCAGGACGTGAGGTTCGTCCTCGACGAAGACACGCTCAAGGCCGTTGACCTCGACGGAAAGAAAATCATCGGCCTCACCGACAACACCTACGCATGGTACGGCTACGGCGACTTCAACTACGTGCTCTTTGACAATCCCTACACGGGCAACACTGTGCCCGACGGCGCGACGATAGAGAAATGGTCGCTCAACGGGAACGAGCTGGTCAACGTGGCATTTGTCGACAACGATGTCTACGTGCAGGATCCCGTGTTGGGCGAGAGCGGCTACTGGCTCAAGGGCGCCATCTCCGGCAACAAGGCCACATTCTCCGGAATGCAGTACATGGGCGTCAACGGCGATTACACGACCCATGAGTTCTTCCTCCCGGCCACCTATACCACATACCTGGACGACGAGGGCGAGACGCAGTACATCTACACGATTGCCGACGACATCGTGTTCAACTACGACAAGGACGCCAAGAAGCTCACCAGTGCTGGCGACAGCACAGCGTTCACCTTCAACGGAGCCCCCGACGAAATCTACTGGATCACATGCTACAATGACCCCGTGCTGAAAAAGTTCGTAGAGGTTGCAGCCACACCGGCCGACCCCGTCATCACCAACCTCACGCCATACGACGAGGAGTATGGCGCCGGACTCATGTTCGAACTCCCAGCGGTCGACGTGGACGGCAACTTCATCGACCCGGCAAAGCTCTACTACAACATCTACTTCGACGGCAGCGAGGAGCCCGAGACATTATCGCCGGACGACTACCAGAATCTGACCGAGGAAATGACCAACGTGCCTTACGACTTCAGCGACAATTACGACTTCCGGTGCGACGGAACCACCCACGTCTTCTATTTCTACGTTGCCGAATACAACAACATCGGTGTGAGCCAGACCTACACGGGTGGCGGCGAGACCCACCGTTCCAACATCGTCTGGGCCACCAACCCCACGAGCATCAAAGGTGTGTCGAGCGATTCCAAGAGCGTGAGGAGCGTCAACTACTACGACCTCTCCGGCCGTCAGGTCTCCGCTCCCGCACAGGGCCTCTACATCAAGACCATCACCTACACCGACGGAAGCAAGAAGAACGTGAAGCGCATGGCCAAATGACGAATCTTGAAAGAGATGTGAAGCTAACATAACAATGACCCCTCTGCAAGGGGAAACCACGCCCGGCGAGAGCCTTCTCTCGCCGGGCGCTTTTTTTGCCTGCTTCCAAACGCGGGCATCCGCCCCTTGCCAAGGGCCTCGAGGCCATGTCTTCGCTGCAAATGGTTGCTAACCGCCGTATCGCCAGCCGTCATCCCCTCCACACGCCCCCGTTCGCCCCGCCCTGCAAGTCTGTGCGCCGCATCGTGCTGTTCGCCAGACTACAGTCCGACACCCGCAGTCTTCCCTCCCCCGCCCTCACATGTATCAACCAAATATAAAAGTAATGTTTAACGGTTCAATGGATATTTTCCGTGGAATGGATATGTTGTTTCATTTCGTATAGTCCTGACTTCGCCAATGAGTAAATAGTAATGGAAAATCATGAACAGGCTTACGCTCCATAGGTTGAGCCTCATTCCCTACTTTATCTTTGCAGTGTGAATATTTTAAAGGTTTATGCCTTTAGTTTCATGGTTAATTTTTACCTTTGTTGTTGTAAGGAA
>SFCY01000102.1 GCA_004558865.1 Bacteroidales bacterium | reverse complement strand
TACAATTGTCAATGACATGGTTCCTTACGTTTTCAAAAGCGCGCTTTTCGTCTGTATTGACAAACTCATTGCTGACATTCGCTTTGTCAATAATGCCATTATAAAGATAATATGCCGTGAAAAGCATCTTAGTATTTGTAGCCATAGGCATGTCATTGGGTAATCCATCATTAAGCATCCCAAATATACTATATGGATTGGCATGCTCATTCTGACACGATTGTTCCACCTTATTCAATAAGTGATTTTGGTCTCGTATCAAAAGCATCATTAATCTCGCTGATGCCTCATCATGAACATTGGTTCTGTCTGTTTTTAAGGCTTGCGAAAAGCACATGAAAGCATTTTCAGCTCTGACCTCCTGAATATCTTCGTCGGGTTCTTGGAAGCCAAGACATACTTGGAAAATTTTTCCAATTAATAGAGGGTTGTCCAAGTTCAAGATTTCACTTGGATTGTGAACAAAATAATTGTAAATAGCTCCACCGTATTGTTCTAAGCCAGAATAGTCCTGAGTTCCAAAAGCTGTCCATGCCATTAGGGCATTAAAACTTAACTGATTATTCATCTTTTTAATAACATCTGCCCTCCAGCCACCAAAAGGGTCTTTAATTGTTATGAAGCGTGGAGCTGATTTACCATGTCTTCTAATGGAGGCTGTGAGAAGTGCCCTTGTAATGTAGATGCAGTAACCAGTCCACGCTATACGCGCGAACCGTTATCACTGTCCTTGCATTACAATAGAAGTTTCTCACATTTCCATTAGCAAATCGAGCATAACGCTTCGTTATTTCAATATGTCTTGTCCCGAAGAACGCTGCAAAAATACACAAAAATATTCAATTCCTGCACATCTGACCGGGAAAATCGCAAAAAATGTGATGGATTTGTTCATTGTCTCGCCGCTCGGTACAGCCCATTCGTGTTTTTTCGGTAAAAAGTGAAAAACTATCGGCGATTTGTGAAACAGCAGATTGCCGTTTTTTGTGTACTTTTGCAGTCGAAAAAGTTCAATTGCAATAATACAAGAAAAGATGGAGTACATAAAACTTTCAAACGGTGTCAAGATGCCGACATTGGGCTACGGTGTGTTTCTTGTAAGCCCTGAAGAGTGTGAGCGTTGCGTAAGTGATGCATTAAGTGTAGGCTATCGCCTGATTGATACGGCACAGGCATACCAGAATGAGGAAGGGGTTGGCAATGCCTGGCGCAAAAGTGGCATCAAGCGCGAAGAACTGTTCCTTGTAACGAAGGTATGGATATCCAATTCTGGTGAGGAAAAGGCTGCCAAGAGCATTGATGAGAGCCTGCGCAAGTTGCAGACAGAGTATATCGATCTGCTACTCATCCATCAGGCTTATGGCGACGTATTCGGTACGTGGCGGGCTATGGAGAAGGCCTATCGTGCAGGCAAGGTTCGTGCCATCGGTGTGAGCAACTTCCAGGCAGGCCGTTTCTTCGACTTCGCACACTACGTAGACTTGAAGCCGATGGTGAACCAGCTGGAGTGCAACCCGCTTTCTCAGCAGACTGGAATTGAGCCGATTCTTGGCGAGTTTGGCACCAAGATGATGGCTTGGTATCCACTCGGTGGACAAGGAACAGACAGCATCGTGAAGAACAATCTGCTGACTACTATCGGTGCCAAGTATAATAAGACTGCCGCTCAGGTCGCCCTCCGTTGGCTCACCCAGCGTGGCATCGTGGCTATTCCTAAGTCGAGCCACAAGGAGCGCATGGCGCAGAATATCGACATCTTCGACTTCTCGCTGAGCGACGAGGAGATGGCTCATATAGCCAAGATGAACCAGCACGACGCAGGCACCAGAGATTTCGGCGACCCTCAGTTCGTGAAATACTTAATTCAAAACTACGGATAATAAAAAAACAAATATGTTAGGAAACTTTTTCTGTTTTCGTCATTGGGCCACCCAAATTCGCAAATTTTCAGAGGCTTATTTGCTGATTTCTAAGCAATTAACTTTTTAACCCACAAAAAGTGACGAAAACAGGAGCCCGAAGTCCGATTCTATGAGGCTTCGGACAAGATAAATTTGGCCGTTTTGAATTTACCTGACAGCAATAAATATCAATAGTTTGGCTGAATTCCTTGATGGGAATCCAGCCAAATATATGTTTAAGGGTCGTTGTGAGGGAGTAAACTGTCTCTAAATCCTTTTTTTCATCCTGTCTGTCGGAAGCCGGCCGACAGGCTTTCATTTGCGGACCGGTGGGGCAGCAGATGTGGGCCGGTGGGGCGGCAGATGCAGACCGGCATGAATGGGCTGACAGCACATTGCTATTTCTTGTTTTTCTTGCTCTTTGCCATCAGATCTCTCAGCGAGCAGCCCTCAACATCGCAGTGGGCGCAGCCTCCATGCTTTTGGCTGTGGCTGCGAAACATTCGCCAAACGACAAACGCCACAAGAGCTGCGATGATGACAGCGAGCAGAATGGATTGGATGTTCATAGTCGTATATATTATAATAAGGTATAACCCTTTAGAGAATCCATTGGGCAAGGCCGTAGACACAGAAGGCGCAAATCCAAGCGATGGCGGTCTGCCAAATCACCAGCCCCACGGCATACCAACGGCCCACCTCGCGCTTCACCGTGGCTATGGTGGCCACACAGGGCGTATAGAGCAGGCAGAACACCAAGAGCGCAATGGCCGACGTGGTGACCAGCGCACTATGGACCGCCGCCGTGGAGCCGAAGAGCACGGTGAGCGTGGCCACCACACTCTCCTTGGCCATGAAGCCGCAGATGACGGACGACACGATGCGCCAGTCGTCGCAGCCGAAGGGGGCGAAGACGGGGGCTATGCCACTGGAGATGGCGGCAAGGATGCTGCGCTGCTGGTCGTGGATAAAGTTGAGCCCGAAGTCAAACGACTGCAGGAACCAAACCACGATGGTGGCCACAAAGATGATTCCAAAGGCGCGGTGGAGAAAGTCCTTGGTCTTGTCCCAGATGAGCCGCAGCACACTCTTGGCGCCCGGCAAGCGATAGTTGG
The DNA here is from genome assembly GCA_004558865.1 of Bacteroidales bacterium. GTDB lineage: Bacteria > Bacteroidota > Bacteroidia > Bacteroidales > Bacteroidaceae > Prevotella. The sequence goes on along the minus strand of SFCY01000102.1, from coordinate 5,144 downwards.
GCAGCTCCAGCACGAAGGGCACTGGCTCGCCCTTGAAAGCCGCCTTCTTCGTGACCAGGGCCACGAGGATTCCCACCAGCACAGAGAAGAGATAGAGGCTCGTCATCACCAGCCCGCCATGCTGCGGGAAGAAGGCCGCCACAAAGAAGCCATAGATGGGCAGTTTGGCCGTACAGCTCATGAAGGGGATGAGCATCACCGTCATCTTGCGGTCGCGCTCTGAGGGGAGCGTGCGCGTGGCCATCACACTGGGCACCGAGCAGCCGAAGCCCATGAGCAAAGGCACGATGCTGCGGCCCGAGAGCCCCAACTTGCGCATCGACTTGTCCATGAAGAAGGCGATGCGCGCCATGTAGCCGCTGTCTTCCAAGATGGAGAGGAAGAAGAAGAGGATGACGATGATGGGCAGGAAGCTGACGACGGTGCCCACGCCCGAGTAGACTCCATTGATGATGAGCGAGTGGATGACGGGCGATATGCTCCACGAGGTAAGGGCCTGGTCGCTCACGCCAGTGAACCAGTCGACGCCCTCCGCTATCCAGTCCTGCAGTGTTCCACCAAGGATGTCGAACGTGAGATAGAATATCATCACCATGATGAGCAGGAACATGGGGATGGCCGTGAAACGGCCCGTCAGCACACTGTCTATCTTGCGGCTGCGGGCATGTTCCTTGCTCTCCTGGGGCTTCACCACCGTGTCGGAGCATATACGGCGGATGAAGCTGTAGCGCATGTCGGCGATGGCGGCCGAGGCGTCGAGCCCGCGCTCTATCTGCATCTGCTCGCGGATGTGTCCCACCATGTCCTGCTCGTTGCCGTCAATCTTCAGTGCCTCCTCCACCAAGCGGTCGCCCTCCAAGAGTTTGGTGGCGGCAAACTGGCGCGGAATGCCCGCGGCCTTGGCGTGGTCCTCTATGAGGTGGGCCATGGCATGGATGGCACGGTGCACGGCGCCGCCGTGGTCGTCGGGGCTGCAGAAATCCTGCCTGAGGGGCGGCTCATCGTATTTGGCCACGTGGATAGCATGGTCGATGAGCTCTGCCACTCCCTCGTTGCGCATGGCCGAGATGGGGACCACGGGAATGCCCAGCCGCTGCTCCAAGATGTTCACCAAGATGGTGCCACCATTGTTCTTCACCTCATCCATCATGTTGAGCGCAAGCACCATTGGCACGCCCAACTCCATCAACTGCATGGTGAGATAGAGGTTGCGCTCCAGATTGGTGGCGTCGACAATGTTGATGATGCCCGTGGGACGGGCCTTGAGGATGAACTCGCGGCTCACTATCTCCTCGTTGGTGTAAGGAGACAGGGAATAGATGCCAGGAAGGTCGGTCACTGAGGCCTCGGGGTGTCCCTTGATGGTGCCCGTCTTGCGGTCGACGGTGACCCCCGGGAAATTGCCCACATGCTGGTTGGCGCCCGTGAGCTGGTTGAAGAGGGTTGTCTTGCCGCAGTTCTGGTTGCCCACGAGAGCGAACGACACTTTCTCGTTGACGATGCGCTCATGCTCGTGGGGGCGCAGCTTGAAGGGCGTGGCCTCACCATAGCCCGGATGCTCGTTGCCCTCATGGTCGTAAGCATAGTATTTGTCGTGGGTGCGGGGTTGGCGGGCCTCCTGCCTCTCGCACGGCCTGACCTCTATCTTCTCGGCGTCGGCCTTGCGGAGCGTCAATTCGTAGTCCTGGACAAGCAATTCCATCGGGTCGCCCATCGGCGCATATTTCTCAAGCTTCACTTCCTGCCCCGGGATGATGCCCATGTCAAGGAAGTGCTGGCGCAAGGCTCCCTGGCCCCCAACAGAGAGGATTTCGGCGGTCTGCCCAATCTTCAGTTCCTTTAATGTCATAACAAAAATATCTGTGTCTTTTAAATTCTGCGCAAAGTTAGCGGATCCTGCCCGCAACCTTGTTGCAAAGATAACAAAAATAATCCATATTGATTCTCGCTGCGGCCTTTTATCGGCAAAATACCTATAAATGGTGATGAGGCGCAAGGACTTTCCACCAACAAGTGGAATTGGGAGCGGATGGACACGGAGCTGACGCGGAATTTGTAAAATGTGTAACAGGATTGTCACGCTCTGCCCTTGGCTCTTCCGCGGAATAATCGTAATTTTGCAGCAGAAAAGTAGGAGGCACGGCGGGTCGCCATGCCGTGAATGCGCGGCGGGGACCCATGCCGTGAATGTGCGGCGGGGACGCCGCACCTCCTACTGCGAAGCCAATGAATAACTGTTTAGTTATATAGAAGCAAAAGAATTTAGGAGTTATGACTGAAATGGAACATCATTATCGCATTCTTGTCGTCGACGACGAGCAAGACCTCTGTGAGATACTTAAATTCAATCTGGAGACGGAAGGCTATCAGGTGGAGACCGCCAATTCCGCTGAGGAGGCGCTCCAGCACAACCTGCCGTCGTTCGACTTGATGCTGCTCGATGTCATGATGGGCGGCATGTCGGGATTCGCCCTGGCCAAGAAACTCAAGGCGGAGGAGGCGACAGCCGACATCCCCATCATCTTCCTCACTGCCAAGGATACGGAGAACGACACTGTGACAGGCTTCAACCTCGGAGCCGACGACTATATCTCCAAGCCATTCTCGCTGCGCGAGGTGATGGTGAGGGTGAGGGCCGTGCTGCGCCGCACCTCTGAGCAGCACGGTGAGCCCCAACACTCCGTCATTTCCTATCAGGGACTCGTGATGGACCTCGACAAGAAGACCGTCACCATCGACGGCAACGAGGTGGCCTTCACCAAGACGGAGTTTGAGCTGCTCCACCTGCTCCTCTCTGAGCGGGGACGCGTGTTCTCGCGCGAACAGCTCATCGAGCGCGTCTGGCCCAAGGACGTGCTTGTGCTCGACCGCACCGTTGACGTCAACATCACACGACTGCGCAAGAAAGTGGGACGCTTCGCCAAGTGCATCGTCACGCGGTTGGGCTTCGGCTACTACTTCGACGCCTGACCATTCCAATCCACAATTCACAATTGGCTTGCGCCGCCTATGATCACGGATGATGAGGGGGGCAATCAACTCTCGCACGCCGCGGCAATTATGGACAAGACGGAGACACTGCAAGCTATTAGGAATTGTGAATGATGAATTATAGCAGGAGGGGGCAGCGAGGAAATTATGAATGATGAATCGTGAATTATGAATTATAGGAGGTTTTCAGTAGGGCAACGGCTCTACCTCAGCGTCATGGCGGTGTTCCTTTTGTTCACCGCCGGCTTCATCGTATTCCAGCAGATACGCGAGCGCCAATACAAAGTGGAACTGTTCAACACGCGCCTGCAAGACTTCAATCGCCTGCTTTATGTCGACCTGCTCAAGGACAGTGTGGTGAGCGACTCGCAACTGCAGGCCTACGTCAAGCAGAGGGGAGCCAAGGGACTGCGCCTCACCCTCATCCGCCCCAACGGCCAAGTGGTGTTCGACAACATCAGGAAAGACTACGCCAACTTCAGCAACCACGCCAACCGCCCCGAGGTGAGGCAGGCCCTGGACAAGGGACAGGGCTACACCGTGGACCGCAGCAGCAAGACGCTCAAGGGATACTACTTCTATTCGGCCACCTATCTGAAGAAGCCCAACGTCGTGGTGCGCTCGGCCATGCCCTACGACAACAACTTGGTGCGCACGCTCTCGGCCGACAGCCATTTCCTGTGGTTCGCCCTCCTGGCCATAGCCATCCTCACGTGGGTGCTCTATCGCTTCACCCACCGGCTGGGACAGAACATCACCAACCTGCAGACCTTTGCCAAGCGCGTGGACCACAACGAGAGCGTGGACACGGAAGACTTGGTGGAATTTCCCAACGATGAGCTTGGCGAGATTGCGGAGCGCATCATCAAACTCTACAAGAAACTGCAGTCCACACAAAAGGAGCAGGACATACTCAAAAGGCAACTCACACAAAACGTGGCCCACGAACTGAAGACCCCCGTGGCCAGCATACAAGGCTATCTGGAGACGCTCATCAACAATCCGCAGGCCCCGGAGGCCACAAAGAAACAATTCATCGACCGCTGCTACGCCCAGTCCCAACGCCTCACCTCGCTGCTGCGCGACATCTCCACGCTCAACCGCATCGACGATGCCCCCGACCTGATGGGCACAAGCGAGTTGGTGGACATCGCGGAGCTGGTGAAAGGCATAGAGAACGACGTGCACCTGCAGCTGCAGGAGCGCGGAATGACATTCTGCAACCAACTGCCCGAGCGGGTGACGGTGCACGGCAACCGATCGCTGCTCTACAGCGTGTTCCGCAACCTCACCGACAACGCCATCAACTACGCCGGGGAGAACACCACCATCACGCTGCGTGCCAAACTCGACGAGGACGACAGCATAGCCGGCCTGCCCCAACGGTGGAGATTCACATTCAGCGACAACGGCATCGGCGTCTCGCCCGAGCATCTGCCGCGGCTCTTTGAGCGCTTCTATCGAGTGGACAAGGGACGCAGCCGCAAGATGGGCGGCACAGGACTGGGCTTGGCCATCGTGAAGAACGCCGTGCTGCTCCACGGGGGAACCATCTATGTGGACAACAATCCCAACGGGGGTCTCTGCTTCCACTTCACGCTGAACGAATAGGCAAGCCCATGCAAGGCCACTGGAGCTAACCCTCAAGCAGCATGCGGGCCATTTCCTCAGCCGTATTGAAAGGCATTCCGAACTCCAATTCGTGATCGGTGAAGGAGGCCAGAATGTCTTTCAATTCTTTTCTGCCTGCCTCATCCAAGGTGTCTCCCCCACGGAGCTGCACCAAAGCCTCATACACCTGCCGGCGATAGGCGTCAATGTCTTCTTTCGTTGCCATAGTCTTCAATTGTTTGGTTGCACAAAGATAAGCATTTATTCTGACTTATCCTCATGTTGCCGGCCATTTCTTCATCCCAAACCCAGCCAACGCCGCCACCACCCACCTTGCCAGGGCATCCCATCGCGCCCTCTGGGCGAGGATAGGGGATATTCGAAAACACTTATATTTTATTCTGATAAAGTGGCACAGCGGATATTTTCCGTAGAATCATGGGAAGTTTATATGTAAAGGGGAAGGAAAATGGTCATGTCCAGGCTTACGCTCCTACCGGAGCTATGGTTCTGAAGTGACGGAGTAGCCTTACGAGCAAGCT
>SFCY01000101.1 GCA_004558865.1 Bacteroidales bacterium | reverse complement strand
CCCTTTTGCAGGCATAAAACGAACTTAAATCATGTAAAACAGGACAATTTTACCAACAATAATCGAAAAAAACACGTCGACAAATAATAAAAAGGCCGATGAAGGGTTATAAAAATTTGCTCAATTTCTCCTCCCTTGGGGGCGAGCGGGCGCAAACGCCACTATAACCACAACACCAGCACGGGCCTTTCGGGAGTCTGCTTTCAGCCCCCGAAAGCCCCGCTGCCAATCATCCATCGGCTTCCTCACAGCGTGACGACGCTCACGCTGTAGGGACGCAGCTCAAGCTTCTCTCCCACCACACCTATTTCTATGGAAGCCTTCTCCGCATCGGGGCTGCCGCAGACTGTCTCCATCTGGGCGTCGCGCGGTATTTGGAGTCCCTCCACCGACACGTCGAGCTTGCGCGGCAGGGTATTGACGATTTTCAGATAGCGTTCTCCCGTCTTGCTGTCTTCCACCAACGATGCCGCCACCCGAAAGCGCAGGTTGGCGTCGTCGGGCATCAGCTTTATGGAACATTCCACATAGCGATCGCCGCTATGGGTTGAGAAGAGCTGCTGCACGAGATAAGATGGCGTGACAGAGAGCGTGTCGTTGTCGAAATAAATGAGGTTGGGATTCCAGTTCTGATGGTTCACATTGCACAGCAAGGGGGCATAGCTGCACATTTCCACGACATCGCCGTTGCGCTCCACATTGCAAAGATAGGCAGCCTCGGCCAAGGCCGACTCCATGGTGCGCGTGCGGCTCGCATACTCGCCGAGATAGACCTTCGGCCCCTTGCGGTCGTAGTCGTCGTAATAGTCGGGATGGGTGAGAAACCAGCCCGTAGACTCATAATAATGCTCGTCGACCAAATCGACGACATCCCCATGCGCCTTGGCAAACTTCCAGCCCTCCACATAGTCGGCAGAGGGATTATGGCTCATGCCAGCTGTGCCGATGACCTTGATGTCGGGATAGCGTTGCTTGATGGCCTTGCTTATCATGAGGAAGCGTTGCTCGAAAGCCGTAGACACCTGGTCCTCGTTGCCTATACCTATATAATTAAGGTGATGATGGCTGCGCGCCCAGTCGATAAGCTCCAATATCTCATCACAGTAGGCGGGCATATCCTTCATGTCGATTCCCCCTTGCTGGCCGGCATAGCCCGATGAGTCGGCTGCCGAACATTGGCAGGGCACACCCGCAGCCACCACTGGCAGCGGCTCGCAGCCCAAGTCGTCGCAGAGCTGGAAGAACTCCTCGAACCCCAGTCCCCTTGTCTGGTGATAGCCCCAATAGTTGGACGCCGGCCGGCGGTCCTGCAGCGGACCAACGGTCTCTTTCCAATGATAGATGTTTGAGAGTCCGTTGCCGTGGACAAGACAGCCGCCGGGAAAACGCAGGAACTTGGGCTGCAGGCGTGAGATGGCCTCCACCAAGTCGCGGCGCAGACCGTGTCCCCGATACGTGTCGTTGGGCATGAGGCTGACCATGTCGAGCGCCACCCTCCCCTCGCCCTGCGGAACCACAGAGAGCACGACGTCCTTAAACTTGTCCACGTCTTTTCGCGTCTTAGGACGTTCCACCCTCAAAGCCAACCGATACTCAGTCCAACTTGAGTCCTCAACAGTCAACTTGCCATCCGCCAAGGTGTTGCCCTCATTGTCTGAAAGCATCACTATGATTTTTTTCTTCTTCCCATCCCCTCCCAGCAGACGCGCCCACACGCTGAAATGATAGAGGCTGTCGGCTCTCACCACCATACCGTCATAGCCTTTGTTGTAGATGCCCTCCCCCGAGAGAACCACATAGTGGGGATTGTTGCGACTCAAAGGATAGTCGGTGGCAATCTCCAACTTGCCATTGGGCGCGACGCAGCCCCACGCCGTGGCCGCATTCCACCCCTCGCGGTCGCTCGCGCTGTACTCGAAGTCACGATTCTGGACCATCTCCGCATAGAGGCCACCGTCGGCGGCACAGTTGATGTCCTCAAAGAAGACTCCGTAGAGTTGGCTGGAAATGTTCTTCCGACTATCGAGGTCCACACGCAGCGAGGCACTGACGTTGGGCAATGAGGCAAACCGCCGACTGTCGTCGGCCATGCTCAAGGCGCTCATCCTCGCATCGTTGGCCAAGGCGTGGAGATAATCGACGATGTAGTCGAAGTGCACCTTGGGCAGTTCGAGGAGCGTGCCGTCATAAGTCGTGCCACTGATGGAGGCCGTATCGCGAAGCCAAGCCACATCCTCTATCGTTGAGGACTCATCCTTGGAAAAGTGGCGCAGGTCGCCCGAGGCAGTGAGGAAGCGCGGCCCCTGAGCGGACTTGAAATAGATGTCAAACCCGTTGTCGCCATTGGCAAAAGCGATGGGTTCCCTGCAGCCACGCACGCTCACCTTCGGGAAGTCCTGCGGCCGCCAGGTCACCAGGTCCTCGCTCAGCGCAGCCCCGAAGCAAGGAGCGTTGCCGCCCACGCCAAAGAGCAGTGCATAGGTGCCGTCGCGGTTGATGACAAAGGGATTGAGCATCTGGCGCGAAGCCCATGGCCCATACTCAGAGCCGCAGAGCTGTCCCAAGTCTTGCCACAACTCATGGTCGTTGAGGCAGGCCATGTGCAGTCCGGCCTTGGGATTGGGAGAATAGAGAAACACTTGTACGGTGGTGTCGCCCGCGTAGATGCCCAACGATGGCTGGATGTCCTGCGCCAAGGAGGACAAGCTCCAGGCGGCGAAAGCCAATATGGAAAGGAAGAACTTGTTCATTCGTTTGGTTATTGTCGTGGCAAAGTTACTAAAAAAGGGCCAAACGCCCAATCCCTCATCGGGATTTGTGGCTTAAAAGATTACATTCCTAAAAAAAAACTCTTCACAACCCTCAAATGTGCAATCTTTTGACTATCTTTGCAAGGTCTGAGAAAGTTTATGAATCAACAAACCGTAAAAATGTTATAGAGATTATGAAAGACTTCCTGAAGAACGTTGGCGCCACGATAGTGGGCCTGCTGCTGTTTTTTGTCGTTTTGGGCTTCTTCGCCGTAATCAGCGTCATCGGCATGGTGGCCTCGGGCAACAGCAAGCCGTCCATCTCCTCCAACAGCGTCCTTGTGCTGCAGATGAGCGGCATCACGAACGACCACAACAGCTACGAGCCTATGCCGTTCATTGAGGACAGCAGGGTGCAATCGATGGGGCTGAACGACATTCTCCTTTCCATTAAGGAAGCCAAGACCAACCCCGACATCAAGGGCATATACATCGAGAACGACGGTTTCAGTGCCGACCCCGCACAGATACAGGAGATACGCGACGCACTGAAGGACTTCAAGACCAGCCGCAAATGGATTGTGGCCTACAGCGACTCCTATGGCCCGGGAAGCTACTATATGGTCTCCCTGGCCGACAAGATATACCTGAACCCGCAGGGCACCATCGACTGGAAGGGACTTGGCGGGCAGATGATGTACGTGAAGGACGCGCTGAAGAAGGTGGGTGTGAACATGGTCGTGATGAAGGTGGGCAAATACAAGAGCGCCACGGAGATGTTTACCGAGGACAAGATGAGCCAGGCCAACCGCGAGCAGACCATGCGCTACCTCAACGGCATCTGGGACACCTACGTGAAGGGAGTGAGCGAGGCGCGCAAGATACCAGCCGACTCGCTCAACGCCTACGCCGACCGGCTCATAGAGACAGAGGATCCCCAGGTGTTTGTGAAGAACAAGATGGTTGACGGACTGCTATTCGCCGACGAGATGAAGGCGGAGGTGAAGAAGCTGCTCAAGCTGAAAGACGACGACGACATCAACCAGGTGACGCCCAGCCAGATGGTCGCCGCTTCTCCTGGCATGAAAGGCGGCAAGGAGATCGCCGTGTATTATGCCAGTGGCACCATTGTCGACTTCGCCGACCCAACCACGATGTTCGCCTCGGCCGACCAGATCGTGGGCGACGACTTCTGCAAGGACATGGAGGACCTGATGGACGACGACGACGTGAAGGCCGTGGTGTTGCGCATCAACTCTCCCGGCGGCTCCGCCTTCGCCTCGGAGAAGATGTGGCACGCCATCAAGAAGCTCAAGCAGAAGAAGCCCGTGGTGGTGTCGATGAGTGGCATGGCTGCCAGCGGCGGCTACTACATGAGCTGCATCGCCAATTGGATTGTGGCCGAGCCCACCACGCTCACAGGCTCCATCGGCATCTACGGACAGTTCCCCGACATGTCAGGTCTGCTGACCAACAAGTTGGGCATCAAGTTTGACGAGGTGAAGACCAACAGGAACTCCACCATCGGCCAGCCCGGCCGCCCCATGACCGCCGAGGAGGTGAGCCTCATCCAGAGGAGCATCGAGAGGGGCTACCGCACTTTCCTCTCCCGTGTGGCCGAGGGCCGCAGGATGAGCGTGGCCCAGGTGAACGAGATTGCCCAAGGCCATGTGTATCTGGCCCAGGACGCCAAGCGGATCAAGCTCGTGGATGAGCTCGGCGGCATACAGCAGGCCCTCGACAAGGCCGCCAAGCTGGCCAAGCTCGACGACTACCATTATGAGGAATACCCTGCCCAGAAGGATTTCTTCGACCAGTTGGCCGACATCGGCAACAGCGGAAGCTACCTCGACAGCCAGATGCGCAATGTCTTGGGCCAATTCTACGAGCCTTTCCGAATGCTCAGCACCATCCACCAGCAAGACCGAATCCAGGCCCGCATGCCCTTTGTCATCCTCTACAACTGACCATAACTCTTTTGGAGAGGTTGAGTTGGGAAGCTGGCGAGCTTGGAGTTGAGAGCTGACGAGGCGGTGCGAGGCGATCAGGCATGATGCATCGACAGGGCTAATATGAATTGTGAAATGTGAATGATAGATATGGAAGGCGACTTCATCAAAATCAACGAATGGCTCCTGCCCTTGAGCTGGCTTTACGGCTCGGGGGTGCGCTTTCGCAACGCCCTCTTCGAGATGGGAATCCTCAAGCAGCGTTCCTACAGTCTGCCGGTCATCTCCGTGGGCAACATCACCGTGGGCGGGGCGGGCAAGACCCCTCACGTGGAATACCTCGTCCGACTGCTGCGCGGCATGGCCCGGGTGGCCGTGCTGTCGAGGGGATACAAGCGCAAGTCGAAGGGATACGTCTTGGCCAACGACCGCTCCCGCATGGAGGACATTGGCGACGAGCCCTATCAGATGAAACAGAAGTTCGACAACATCTATGTGGCAGTGGACAAGAAACGCACGGAGGGCATCGCCCGACTCACCCACGACGAAGAGACCAAGGACGTTGACGTGATTCTGCTCGACGACGCCTTCCAGCACCGCTATGTGAAGCCGGGCATCAACATCCTGCTTGTGGACTACCACCGGCTCATCATCTACGACAAGCTTATCCCCGCCGGCCGCCTGCGTGAGCCGCTGGAGGGCAAGAGGCGGGCCGATGTGGTGATCATCACCAAGTGCCCACCCGACCTCAAGCCCATGGAAATCCGTGTGCTCACCAAGGCCATGGGACTCTATCCCTATCAGGACCTCTACTTCACGACGCTGCAATACCAACCCCTGAAGCCCTACTACAACATCAGCGACAAGCAGTCGGGCAAGTCCCTGACGCTCGACGACATCCACGGCTACAACGTGCTTCTGCTCACGGGCATCGCGTCGCCCAAACAGATTCTGACCGACCTGAAGCCCTACGGACTGAAAGTGGCTCCGATGACCTATGGCGACCACCATAACTTCAAGCCGCGCGACATTGCGGCCATCAACCAGCGGTTCGCCGCCATGCAGAGTCCCAAGATCATCATCACCACCGAGAAGGACGCCGCGCGTCTGCAGGATGCCGGCGGACTGAGCGACGAGGCCAGGGCCAACATCTATGCGCTGCCCATCCAGATCAAGTTCATGCTGGACCAGGAGGAGCAATTCAACCAGAAAGTCATCAGCTACGTGAGGAAGAACTCAAGAAACAGCATCTTGGTGAAGCGCAAGGACGACAACGCCTCTCCCAACCGCCACCGTTCCAGCAACAAGCCACGAACCATCAGCTTCAGATAATTCATCATTTCTATTCGCAATCATGATTCATGATGCGTGAGACGAATACCTGCAATCGTACTGATGCCGGGGCCTTTCAATCCGCGAACCATCGGTTGGCGGCCCGGCATGAGCAAGGAAAGAGAAAATCTCGATTGATTCAATACATTATCTATAAAATAAGGAGATACTAATCTTGGAAATATCAGAAATTGGAGAGTTCGGCCTCATCCACCGGCTCACAGACGACATCAAGCCGAAGAACAGCAGCACCCTCAAGGGCGTGGGCGACGACTGCGCCGTCATGCACTATCCCGACAAGGAGGTGCTCATCACGAGCGACATGCTCATGGAGGGCGTCCACTTCGACCTGACCTACATCGACATGGAGACCTTGGGCTATAAGAGCGCGATGGTCAACATCAGCGACGTCTTCGCCATGAACGGCACGCCCCGGCAAATGATAGTCAACATAGCCCTCGGAAAGCGCTTCAAGGTGGAAGACTTGGACGAGTTCTACAAAGGCCTGCGCGCGGCTTGCGCCAAATGGGACATCGACATCGTGGGGGGCGACACCACGTCTTCCTTCACCGGGCTGGCCATCAGCATCACCTGCATCGGCGAAGCCAGGCGCGAGGACATCGTCTATCGAGGCGGCGCCCATGAGACTGACCTCATCTGCGTCAGCGGCGACTTGGGGGCTGCCTATATGGGACTGCAGATCTTGGAGCGCGAAAAGAGTGTCTACTATTCGCAGCTGACCACCCTGACCAACAAGATTCGCGAGGCAAAGGCGAAGGGCGACGACAAGCTCGTGGCCAACCTGCAGAAGCAATACAAACTGCTCGACGACTTCCAGCCCGACTTCGCCGGTAAGGAATACCTCATCGACCGGCAACTCAAGCCGGAAGCGCGAGGCGACATCATCGGCAGACTGGGCGAGGCGGGAATCAGGCCCACAGCCATGATGGACATTTCCGACGGACTAAGCTCCGAACTGCTCCACATCTGCAAGGCAAGCAACTGCGGCTGCAGGGTATACGAGAAAAACATACCCATCGACTATCAGACGGCCGTGGCCTGCGAGGAGTTCAACATGAACCTCACCACCGCCGCCCTCAATGGGGGCGAGGACTATGAGCTGCTCTTCACGGTTTCCATCGGCGACCACGAGAAGGTGGAGGCCATGGAGGGAGTGAGGCAGATAGGCTACATCACAAAGCCAGAGTTGGGAGCCAGGCTCGTGACCCGCGACGGAGGCGAGTTTGAGCTGAGGGCACAAGGCTGGAATCCGCTGAAGAGCTGAACAGGCTATCGCGACGTGAGGTCCGCTGCCCGGGAGATACGCATCCCGGGAGGTCCGCTGCCCGGGAGGTCCGCTGCCCTCAGCGGACAAGTAAGCTTTGTAGGTTTTGTAGGGACTGCGCCTGCCTGTTTCAATGTTTTTCTTGCTGTGATGCAAGCCTGAGCCACGAAGGCTGTTTCTTCTCCTGGGCGAGCTTGCCGAATCTTCGCTGAATAGTGTCCGCTGAGGGCAGCGGACCTCCCGCAGCCCTTGCATCGCAGCAATTTTTTTTTGTTTTTTGGCAGAATTGAGCCCTATATTCAACCGAACAAGTTTGCTATCCATCTTTTGTTTGGGAGTACAATCCGCTGGACAGTTGTAGGCAAACGCACTACTGTTAAGTAATATTAAAGGGGAAAGTTTTTCGTTGGTGTCCTTGGTGGAAATAAAATAAAATACTACCTTTGCAAAAGCAAAGACAAAGACGAGGTACCTTAGCTCAGGTGGTAGAGCAATGGACTGAAAATCCATGTGTCCTTGGTTCAACTCCAAGAGGTACCACTCCTCCTTTCATTAGCCCGGTTCGCGCAAGCGGCCGGGTTTTGTTTTTCCCCAATAGTCTTCATCCCCTTTCACGATTGCTATTTTCCACGCTTTCTGGCGATTGCTTGCGCACCGAACATTTGCCGCCCATGTTGTGTGACAGTTTTCACACAGCAACGGAACAGCTGCCACACTGCAATGGAACAGCCGTCTCCAGTTGTCGGCAATTGTCAGCAAGTGTAGTTTAACGTTTTTGGTTGACTACTTTAAGCCTTATTTTTAATGTTGGTTGACCCGGTTAAACATTACTTTTATATTTGGTTGATACATGTGCG
>SFCY01000100.1 GCA_004558865.1 Bacteroidales bacterium | reverse complement strand
TGATAACAAATTGAGCGCAAACCATTGCCCGTTAGAAAATAATTGCTATCTTTGCAATGTGTTTTTCATAGTATTAGATTTAAGGTTAACAAGGTTGGAGTACAGCGGTACTCCTTTTTTTATGCCTTTTCCGCTCGGTGCAGGGGATGAAATTGAAAGGCAGGACTTTATTTTAAAGGATAAGAAGACACTTTTCCATTTTATTTTCATAATTTTGCATCCGATTTAGCACTATGGACAGTCAAGCCAAAAACGAAATGCTCTTTAGCCAGCAGCGGGTTCTCAATCTTGCTGAGCCTGAAGACCAGGCGCCCTGGGTGGCGCTGCAACTCTTCAGCATGAACCAATATGCCATAGCCCAGGAGCTGAAAGAGAAGCATTGCGAGGTGTACGTGCCTTTGGAGTGGGTGGTGACGGAGAGGACTCCCGGCCACCGCAAGCGCGAATTGCGCCCCGTGGTGAGGAATCTCCTTTTTCTCAAGGCAAGGGATGCTGACAGGGAACTCGCCAAGATGGTTGCCGGATTGGCCTATCCGGCGAGGCTCATGCGCAAGTCGAGGGAGACAAGGGAACTGGCCAAGATTCCCGCCCGCCAGATGTATGAGTTCCAGGTTATGTGCAATCCCGATTTCTTGCAGAAGCGGATTCTCACTTCGGATGCCGCCAAGCTGAAGAAAGGCCAGCTGGTCAGCGTCACCCATGGGCCGCTCAAGGGCTTACGGGGACGGCTCGTCAGAGCCAACAAGAAGTATTTCCTCTTGAAAGAGATTCCCGGCATCGCCGTGATGATGAACGTGTCGCGTTGGTGCTGTGAGCCGTTGGCCGAGGAATGAGCGGGCGGCCCGTGCGCATGGTCCGTTGGCGGGCCAAACCGCAAGCTCCCCAAGGCGCAGACAACATCGCGCCTTGGGGAGCTTGCGGTTTGCATGTCTTCACGGACTGACTCCGGCAGTAGCCGCCTATCCTTTCATTCTTAAAACTCTGAGGTGAAGTGGAACTTGATGTGCTTGAAGTCTTGTTGGGCCATGGCCAGCACATAGCTGCTGTCGGCCAGGAACACATCGCGCCCCTCGCGGTCTTTTGCCATATACTGGTATTTGCGTTTCTTGAAGTTGTCGAGCTCGGCCGCGTCGTCGCTCTCTATCCAGCAAGCCTTGTAGAGGTGGACGGGTTCCCAGCGGCACTTTGCGTTGTACTCATGTTCCAGGCGATACTGGATCACCTCAAACTGCAGCTGGCCTACGGTGCCGATGATGCGGCGGTTGTTGAACTGGTTGACAAAGAGCTGTGCCACGCCCTCGTCCATCAGCTGCTCGATTCCTTTGGAGAGCTGCTTGGCCTTCATCGGGTCGTCGTTCTCTATGTACTTGAACATCTCGGGCGAGAAGCTGGGCAGTCCGCGGAAGTGGATTTCCTCGCCCTCGGTCAGCGTGTCGCCAATCTTGAAGATTCCGTTGTCGGGCAGGCCCACGATGTCGCCGGGATAAGCCTCGTCCACCGTTGACTTGCGCTGGGCCATGAACTGGGTGGGGGAGGAGAAGCGCACTGTCTTGCCCAAGCGCACATGGAGATAGGGCTGGTTGCGCACGAACTTGCCGGAGCAGACCTTGCAGAAGGCGATGCACGAGCGGTGGTTGGGGTCGATGTTGGCCGTAATCTTGAAGATGAAGCCGGTGAACTTGGGTTCCGTGGGCAGCACCAAGCGTTCCTCGGCCTTGGTGGGACGTGGGCTTGGGGCTATCTCCACGAAGCAGTCGAGCAGCTCCTGCACACCGAAATTGTTGAGGGCAGAGCCGAAGAACACTGGAGCCACCTCGGCCCTGCGGTATTCTTCCACGTCGAATGCCGAGTAGACACCGTCGATGAGTTCCAGGTCGCTGCGCAGTTGGCCTGCCTCACGCTCGCCCACGTGGTGGTCCAATTCGTCGGAGTCGATGTCCACCTCCACTTTCTCCGTCACGCGCTGTTTGTTGGGCGTGAAGAGGTTGAGCTGCTGCTCGTAGATGTTGTACACGCCTTTGAAGCGCGCTCCCTGGCCGATGGGCCAGGAGAGTGGACGCACGTGGATTTGCAGCTCGTCCTCCAGTTCGTCGAGCAGGTCGAAGGGGTCGCGGCCCTCGCGGTCCATCTTGTTGATGAAGATGATTACGGGCGTGTTGCGCATGCGGCACACTTCCATGAGCTTGCGGGTCTGCGCCTCCACGCCCTTGGCCGAGTCTACCACGATGATGGCCGAGTCTACGGCCGTGAGCGTGCGGTAGGTGTCTTCGGCGAAGTCCTGGTGGCCGGGCGTGTCGAGGATGTTGACCTTGTAGCCTTCGTAGTCGAATTCCATCACAGAGGTCGACACGGAGATGCCGCGCTGTTTCTCTATGTCCATCCAGTCGGAGGTGGCCGTCTTGCGTATCTTGTTGTTCTTAACGGCTCCGGCCACCTGTATCTGGCCGCCGAAGAGCAGGAACTTTTCTGTAAGTGTGGTCTTGCCGGCATCGGGATGGGAGATGATGGCAAAGGTGCGTCTGCGTTCTATCTCATTCATTTCTTCAGAGCTTTCATGTTGTCCATACAGGTCTTGAGCGCGTCCATCCAATAGGGAATGGCTATGCCGAAGGTCTCCTTCACCTTGGTCTTGTCCAACACGCTGTAGGCGGGTCGCCTCACAGGCGAAGGAAACTCGTCGCTGTGGCAGGGCTGGATGTCGCAGGATGTGTTGCCGGCAAAAGCGGCGATGACCTTTGTGAAGTCATACCAGCTGCAGACTCCCTCGTTGCTGAAGTGGTAGACGCCCTCGTGGCCTTCGAACAGGCGGTTCTCCACGATTTGGAAGATGCAGCGTGCCAGGTCGCCGGCGTAGGTTGGGGTGCCGCATTGGTCGAAGACCACCTTCAGCTGCTGCTTTGTGGCCGTGAGGTTGAGCATGGTCTTGAGGAAGTTGTGGCCGAACTCGCTGTAGAGCCAAGCCGTGCGGAAGATGATGTAGTGGGCTCCCGTGGCCATGATCTTCTCTTCGCCGTGGAGTTTGGTCAGCCCGTACACGCCGGTGGGCGTTCCTTTCTGGTCCTCGCGGCAAGGCGTGTTGTAGGGGTCGCCTCCAAACACGTAGTCGGTGGAGATATGGATGAGCAGTCCGTCCACTTCCTTCATGGCGAGGGCCAAATTCTCGGGGGCCTTGGCGTTGAGCGTCTCCACGATGTCGCCCGCTGTCTCAGCCTTGTCCACGTTGGTCCAAGCCGCGCAGTTGACGATGCATTTGATGTCGTGTTCGGCCACCATCTTGCGGATGGCGTCGATGTCGGTGATGTCCAGGTGCTCGTAGCCCTCGCAGACATCGGTGAAGATATAATTGTCGTTCGAATTGCGGCTTACGATTTGCATCTCGTTGCCCAACTGGCCGTTTGCGCCAGTAACTAAAATATTCATGTCTTTATTGATTATTTGTATCTTTGAAGAGAGTCGGGCTGTCCTGTGGCCGTTCCCTGTGTTTGCCGTTCCCGTTTTCCCAGTTTTGTCCTTCGGGCGGTCACAGCTCCATGTCGTCGTCGAATTTCAGTCCCTCGTCGCGGTCCTTCACATAGTAGTCGCTCAGCATGCCGACGAAGGTGGTGATTTCCCTCAGCGCGGCCTGTGTGGCGGTGGTGATCTCCTTGTGTTGCAGTTGGAGCATCATCTTGCCGTAGAGCGCGTCCATGCAGGTCTCAATCTCGCTCTCCTCCTCGGTTGGGGCTCCGCCGCGCTTGTTGCGGCTTCTCAGCTCCACGATGAAGGGCAACACCTTATAGTATTGTGCGTTGTAGTAGGGAAACTTGCCCGACTGCAGCAGCCTTTGGTGCAGGTCGACCATATCCTGTAGGATCACCTTGTTGATTTGCAGGTGTCCCTGCTCGCGGCATCCCTCTTCGTTCATCATGCGGATGAGGTTGCCAAACCAGTCAGTCTCCTCCTCTTTCTGCTCGTCGGTGTAGTTGGCGAACTTGGCTATGTATTCTCTTTGGATGAGGGGCAGGTGGCAACCGTAGGCCCGGATGAGGTCTTCCATCTGCCACATGTAGAGCAGATATTCTGCGATGGATTTCTTTCTGAGTTCTTTTGCGATATACATGATGTAGTGGAATCTTGCGTGAGGGTAGGGGGTTAGAACGAGGGCAGCTGATAGAGGTTGAATGCCGTTCCGATGATGCACACCAAGGAGAAGATGACCACCAACGTGCCGATGATGCGGTTGATGATCAGGATGCCGGTCTCGTCGAACTTGTTGCGTATTTTGTCCACAAGCCAAGTCAGCCCGTACCACCACAGCAGGGCGCCAAACACGATGCTGGCGAAGCCCAGTATCATCTCCAAGGGATGATGGGGTATGACGAAGGCAAAGAGGGCGAACGTGGACATGAAGAGGAAGATGATGAGGGGGTTGCTGAAGGTCACGAGGAAAGCCGTGATGCCATTGTGCCAGAGGGTGCCTTTCTGCTTGGCGCTCTTGTGGATCTGCTTCTTGGGCTTGGTCATAAACGTGTAGATGCCAAAGATGAGCAGCATGAGCGACCCCGCTATCTGAAGATAGAACTTGTATTTCGGATTGTTGATGAAATTGACGACAAACGACATGCCGAAACCCGTAATCATGGCGTAGACGATGTCGCTCGCGGCAGCTCCCACACCTGTTACGAATCCATACCAACGCCCCTTGTTCAGTGTGCGTTGTATGCATAGGATGCCCACGGGACCCATTGGCGCCGAAGCGATGATGCCAATGAGGATTCCCTTGAGAATCATGGCAAACAAATCGATTTGAAAAAGAGATGTCATATTCGGATGCAAAGTTACTAATTTTTATTGATAAACATGGATGTGGGCTTCTAAAAAATAAAGAGGAATAACGTTTGTTAAAGGCTGGCTCTATAAATTGGGCTGGTAGAATAATCGATAAAGTGCTGTTGTCGTTTCGGTCGTCTTCTGCATCTATTGGTCTCAAAACGTCAAGTCCCATCGGTCGTGTTGCCCGCTACACTCCCTTTTCAACTTGCGTTTTGAGTCCCGATAGCTGGCAGAACCTTTTCGATAAGCCAAACGAGCAGAACCAAGCTTGCTTGGACTCTGCCATGGCGAGAAAAAGGTGGGCGCTGGGCCAATACGACTCGACCTAATTTATAGAAACATGTATCAACCAAATATAAAAGTAATGTTTAACCGGGTCAACTAACATTAAAAATAAGGCTAAAAGTAGTCAACCAAAAACGTTAAACTACAGTCGGCATAGGCAGCCCAACATGTGTGACAACTGTCACACAACAGCGCGACAGTTGTCTCACAGCAATAGAACAACTGTCACACAACCGTGCGTCGGCTGTCACAGAAGATGGGGACCCTGACAATCCGATTCAACTCATGGCCAAATCCGATTCATGGCCACAAAGGCACGCTGATGGTCGCAATGGACACGAATCAGGAGAAAAATCTTGAAAACCATTGTTCGCCAAGAAAAAAAAAGAGAAAGAGTTGGCTGTTACAAATCTTTTAATTATCTTTGCCTAATGGAATCTGGAGTTCGAAGAAAACTGAAAACTATAATATTTTAGCAAATGGAAGCAAATAAAGAAATGAAGCCATACGTGATTGGCTTGGATTTGGGTGGTACCAACTCCGTGTTTGGCATCGTGGACAGTCGTGGTGACATCAAGGCTACAACAGCCGTGAAGACCCAGGCCTACGAGAAGGTGGAAGACTATGTGAAGGCTTGCGTGGAGGCCGTGCATGTGATCATAGACCAGACAGGCGGCCTTGAGAACATCAAGGCCATGGGCATCGGCGCCCCCAATGGCAACTTCTATACGGGAAGCATCGAGTTCGCCCCCAACCTGTCGTGGGGCCACGACGGCATTGTGCCGCTGGCCGACATGTTCTCCAAGGCTTTAGGCGTGCCCGTGGCCCTGACCAACGACGCCAATGCCGCCGCCATCGGCGAGATGACCTACGGTGTGGCCCGTGGCATGAAGAACTTCATCATGATCACGCTCGGCACGGGCGTGGGCTCGGGCATCGTCATCAACGGCCAGATTGTCTATGGAAGCGACGGTTTCGCCGGAGAGTTGGGCCATGTCATCATGGTGCGCGAGAATGGGCGTTCGTGCGGCTGCGGTCGCAATGGCTGCCTTGAGGCCTACTGCTCGGCAACGGGTGTGGCCCGCACGGCACGCGAGTTCCTCAAGGAGTCGGCTGAGCCTTCGTTGCTCCGCGACATGAAGCCCGAGGACATTACCTCGCTCGACGTGAGCCTGGCCGCCGCAAAGGGCGACAAGCTGTCAAAGCGCGTTTATGAGTTCACGGGTGAGATGTTGGGTGAGGCCTGCGCCGACTTCGCCACGTTCTCCTCTCCAGAGGCATTCGTGTTCTTCGGTGGCCTGACCAAGGCCGGCGACCTGCTGATGAAGCCCTTGGAGCGCAGCTACCGCAAGCATGCCTTGGCCATCTTCCGCGACAAGCCCAAGTTCCTTGTCAGCAGTCTCGACGGTGCGAGCGCCGCCGTGCTCGGCGCCTCGGCTGTGGGCTGGGACCTCTGAGCAGGGCTCCAATCCGTCTCGAAAGGATATGAAAGAGGCGCATCCAAACATTTGGATGCGCCTCTTTGGGTTATTGGTGGGCGGCAATGGCGATGGGGCCGCCATGCGCTCATTTTTCTTTCTTTCCAAAATCGGGGTCAATCTTTAGGAAGGCGGTGACGATGAACGTCACGGCACAGCTGGCCATCACGATGATGAAGAAATGGCGGTAGCCCACCATCTCCTGCAGGGCGCCGGCAAACAGCCCGGGTATCATCATGCTCAAGGCCATGAAGGCCGTGCAGAAGGCATAGTGGGCGGTCTTGAACCCGCCGCGGCTGTAATAGATGAGGTAGAGCATGTAGGCGGTGAAGCCGAAGCCGTAGCCAAACTGCTCGAAGAACACGCACACGTTCACCACAAACAGGCCGCTTGGCAGGGCATAGCTCAAATAGACGTATACAGCGTCGGGCAGGGTGATGGACAGCACCATGGGCCACAGCCACCTCTTCAGACCGTCGCGCGAGGCGAGGATGCCGCCCAAGATGCCGCCTATGGTGAGGCCGATGACGCCCACTGTGCCCTGCACCAAGCCATATTCCTGGGGCGAGAGTCCCAAGCCGCCTGTGGAAGCCGAGTCGACGAGGAAGAGCGACGAGACCTTGGCCAACAGTCCCTCGGGCATGCGATAGAACAGCATGAAGAGTATGCCGGCCAGCCATTGGGGTTTCTGGAAGAAGGAAACCAGCGTGTCCCAGCTCCCGCGCATCACGCTGCCCACCGACGCGTCGCTGCGCCTCTTGTCTTCGCTGGGTCGGGGCAGCGACATGCAGTGCCAGAGCCAGAGGGCGAGAAATATGCCCGTGACAAGATAGAACATCAGCGACCAGGAATAGGATATGGCCCCGCGATAGAGCACTTGCAGGTTGCCGGCTATCATCACCAGCACGCCTTGGCCGAAGATGGTGGCCAAGCGGTAGAAGGTGGAGCGGATTCCCACATAGAACGTCTGCTGGTGGGCATTCAGTCCGAGCATGTAGAATCCGTCGGCGGCTATGTCGTGGGTGGCGCTTGAGAACGCCATCACCCAGAAGAAGAACAGCGAGCCCTGCAGCCAGAATGAGGTGGGGATGGTGAACGCCACTCCACCAAAGGCGGCTCCTATGAGCACCTCCATGGTGAGAATCCACCATCGCTTGGTTTTCACCACATCCACGAATGGGCTCCACAAGGGCTTGATGACCCAAGGCAGATAGAGCCAAGAGGTGTAGAACGTGATTTCCGCATTGCTCAGTCCCAACTGCTTGTAGAGAATCAGCGATATGGTCATCACGGCCACGTAGGGCAGTCCCTCTGCGAAATATAGCGTGGGAACCCAAAGGTAAGGCTTGCTCAAATTCAGTTTTATCATTTTGTCTGCAAATGTCTATATTCCTTTATGTATACAGGCCGGTTCTAAAAATCAGGTTTAGCAACCAAGCCGATACGGATATGTGTCGTTTCGGTCGTCTTCTGCGTCTGTCGGTCTCAAAAGCGTCAAGTCTCCTCGGTCGCGCTGCCCGCGACACTCTCTCTTTGCCTTAGGCTGGTTCTATAAATTAGGCTGATAGAATAATCGATAAAGTGCAGTTGTCGTTTCGGTCGTCTTCTGCATCTATCGGTCTCAAAACGTCAAGTCT
>SFCY01000099.1 GCA_004558865.1 Bacteroidales bacterium | reverse complement strand
GTATATATAGCTATCCCGCCAACGAGAAAAGCGGAAAGAGGAAAAGTTTTTCTAAAAAAAGTTCCCTGTGTAGGCAATTTTTGCTAAATTTGCATATTCCTATATTAAAAATGGAAACAATATGAAAAAACTGACGTTCACTCTCATATTATTGGCAATGTCGATATTCAGTATCAACGCGGAAGCCATCAGCTACACCGCACTTTGGAAACAGTTTAAGGATGCCCAAGACAAGGACCTGCCCAAAGAGCAGGTGAGCATCCTCGACCAAATCATTGTCAAGGCAGAAACGGCCAACGACTATGGCCAGTTGCTCAAAGCCCAACTGCTGCGCATCCACACGCGAAGCGCCGTCTCGCCCGACTCCCTGTCGGTGGACATCGACCGGTTGGTGGCCAAGCGGAAGGCAAGCAAGGACATACCGATGAACGCCATCTTGGACTGCGCGCTCTACCGCTACTATTCCTACTACTTTGTTCCACAGCAGGACAGGCGCATGGCAGCCGACTACGCCAAGAGTGCCTTGGAGCATCCCGACGTGCTGGCCTCCACTTCCACAAGTGGCTACGAGCCCGCCGTGGCCGTCGGGGCCGATAGCCGAATCTTCAACAACGACCTGCTCCACGTGGTGGGCATGGAGGTGGGCAACATAGAGCTCATCCACGACTTCTACCTGAGGAAGGGCAACCGGCCGGCCTCCTGCATCACGGCTCTGATGCTGCTCAAGCAGAAGGGCGACCCGCAGGAGAAGATGAGACAGTCGCCATACGTACAGAAGTTGGACTCGCTTATGAAGGAATACTCCGACCTGCGCGAATGCGGCGAGCTGGCAATCGAGCGTTACAACTGCATGGAGGGAGCAACCGACTGCTGCCAGAAGGAACGCTACGACTTCATCAACTACGCACTGGCCAAATGGGGCGAGTGGCCGCGCATGAACATCCTGCGCAACGCTCTTGCCCAACTCACGCTGCCCAGCTTCTCCATCAAACTGCCGGAGATGGTGCTGCCCAACCGAAAGTTCACCATCCGAGTGGACAACCTCGTCAACCTGCACCAGCTGAACCTCACCATCACACGCGTGAGGGTGAACGGCGACACCCAACTCGATCCTCAGTCGGCCTCCGACTTGAGGGCTTTGAAGAAACTGGCCAGTGCCACTCCAGCCTTCCAGATCACACGCAACTACTACGGCCACCCAGTGTATGAAGTGGTGAGCGACACGATAGACGCCGCCGGACTGAAACCGGGCATGTATTTAGTGGAGGCCACAGCCGACGCCAACATGGCGCGACAGAGCGCAGTGCTGCTCCATGTCAGCGACGTGGCCCTCCTGCATCAGCCGCTGCCCAACAACAACCATCGGTTCGTGGTGGTGAGCGCCTCCACAGGCCGCCCGTTGCCCAAAGCCGGCATCAGCCTGACAAACAACGACAAGAAGATAGGCCTGCTCACGGCCAACAACGACGGCGAGACCAACTGGCGCTCGTCCAAGGATACCTGGTGGTGGGGCTTGCAGGCCTTCCCCTCCACCAACGACGACCATTTCTCATTGATCCTGCGGCCGAACAACAATTACAGCTATTCGGACTACGACCGCAACAACACGGAGACCAACCTCTTCACCGACCGCAGCATCTACCGTCCGGGCCAGACGGTGCATGTGGCCGCCATCCTCTCGCAGCATTCCGACCATATCGTCAACAAGGCTGTGGGCGGGAAGGAAATCACCTTCACGCTGCGCGACGCCAACTGGGAGACTGTCAAGGAGGTGAAGGCGACCACCGACGAATACGGAACGGCACAGGCGGAGTTCGTGCTGCCGCAGTCGGGGCTCACGGGCAACTACTCCATCCAGACCGTGGGCGGAAGCTGCTATTTCAAGGTGGAGGAATACAAGCGTCCCACCTTTGAGGTGAAGTTTGACAAACTCACCGAAGCCTACAAGGCGGGCGACACCGTGACCGTGAAGGGACACGTGCGCACGTTTGCCGGTATGCCGGTAATGGGTGCCAAGGTGGGCTACACCATCGAACGGCGGCTGATGTGGTGGCGCTGGTGGGGCAACAGCAACAACAACGCCCGTATCGCCAGCGACTCCTGCACCACCGACGACCAAGGCGACTTCACCATCCGCGTCCCCCTCGTCCTGGAGAACGAGGACGACGCAAAGGTCTCGCCCTACAGCATCTTCAGCTTCAACGTGACAGCAGACGTGACCAGTCCTTCGGGCGAGACGCAACAGGGCATCACAGCCGTACCCGTGGGCAAGAAAGAGACCATCTTCACCGTCGACCTGCCCTGGCGCATACGCAAGGACGAGTTGAAGACCATCACTTTCAATCTGGTCAACGCAGCTGGCGAGAACATGAGCCGCCAAGTGACCTACCGCGTGGAGGGCATGGAGCAGTCGTTCACGGCCATGACCAACGAGGCGGCCAACCTGCCGTCGCCGCTCACCTCGCTCAAGTCGGGCAAGTACAAGCTGTTGGCCACCTGCGGCACAGACACGCTCTCTCGGGAGTTTGTCGTCTTCGACATCGCCGACAAGCATCCGGCCACCGAGACCAAAGAGTGGTTCTGGACCTCGGCCAAGGAGTTCCCACGCGACGGCTCTCCTGTCTATGTGCAGGTGGGCTCTTCCGACGACGACGTTTATGTCTTCTACACGCTCATCAGTGGGAAGACCGTCTTGGAGAAGGGGTCGTTCCTTATGAGCAACTTTGTGAAGACCTACAAACTGAGCTACAAGAAAGAATATGGCGACCAGCTGGAGCTCAACTTCGCTTGGATGAAGGACGGCGTGTGCCACACGCTGCGGCATCAAATTTCGAAGCCCCTGCCCGAAAAGAAACTGGAGCTGAAGTGGACCACCTTCCGCGACAAGGTGAAGCCCGGCGACGAGGAGACTTGGACGCTCAACATCAAGCAACCGAAACGGGGCAAGGACATCTTCTACGACGAGCAGCACAAGAGCGACGTGCCGACGGGCCTGCAACTCATGGCCGTGCTCTACGACAAGAGCCTCGACGTGTTCCAGCCGCACAAGTGGAACATGCACATCACGCTCAACCGCAGCAGCGAACAAAGCCAATGGAAAGGAACGGAGATTGGCAAGACGGGCTTCTACGGCGAGCAGAGCTACAAGGTTCTCAGCGAGAAAGAGCTTGACTTCTCCCACGTTGACGACGAGCTACTGAACTTCAATCCATACGCATGGGAAAGAAACATGGTCCTCAGCGAAGTCGAGCCATGCGCAAGCCCAAGAGCCATGCGGACGATGAAGGTCAAGGCCGATGAAGTCGTCCCCAAGGACGAGGTGATGGTTGCCGACAGCGTTCTTGAGGTAGAGGGCAACGCGGCCCCCGAAGAGGCAGCCGACAGCCTGCCCGAGGAGAGTCGACCGCAATCCCAAGCCAACGTGCGCGAGAACTTCAACGAAACGGCCTTCTTCTACCCCACCCTGCTTGCCGACGACAAGGGCGACGTGAAGCTCTCCTTCCGTCTGCCCGAGAGCGTGACCACATGGCGCTTCATGGGTCTGGCCCACGACAAGAACATGAACAACGGACTGCTTGAGGGCGAGACCGTGGCGCAGAAAGAGCTGATGGTGCAGCCCAACCTGCCCCGCTTCATCCGCGAGGGAGACGCCGCCCAGCTCTCGGCCACCATCACCAACACCACCGACAAGGCAACAAAGGGTGAGGCACGATTGGAAATCGTCGACCCCGCTACCGACAAGGTGGTCTACCAGCAGAGCCGCAAGTTCAACCTCGCAACGAAGGACGAGCCGGCGGCGGTGGTGACATTCAACATTCCCTCCTTGCAGCCCAACCTCTACGTGGCGCGCGTCATCGCCGACACCAAGACGGCAAGCGACGGAGAGCAGCACTACTTGCCGGTTCTCACCAACCGCGAATACGTCACCAACACGGTGGCCTTCACGCAGACGGGAGCCGGAACGAAGACCGTCGACCTGAAGACGCTCGCCGACGGAAAGGCCGACTTCACCGTGGAATACACCAACAACCCCGCGTGGCTCATGGTGCAGACCCTCAACAACGTGAGCAAGACCAACGACAAAGACGCCATATCCCTCGTCACGGCCTACTATGCCAATCGACTGGGGCAATGGATCATGCAGTCGAACCCCAACATCGAAAAAACGGTAAGCCTCTGGGAGCAGAACCACGAGAAGAACCTCACCTCACCACTGAGCCAGAACGCAGAGCTGAAGAACCTGCAGCTGAACGACACACCGTGGATGCAGGAGGCCGGATCGGAGAACAGCCAAATGCGAAGCCTCTCTGAGTTCTTCAACAAGAACACGATCAGCTATCGAATGAGCAACTATATGGGTAAACTGACCAAGCTGCAGAATGCCGACGGCAGCTTCAGCTGGTGGCCGGGAATGCAGGGCAGCCCATATATGACGGTCGCCGTGGCCGTCACGCTCGCCCGCCTGCAGGACATGACAGGCGACAACAGCGGCGAGGCTCTCTGCAGCAAGGCCTACAACTACCTGCAAAGACAGATGGCCAAGGAAGTGGAGCAACTGAAGAAAGCGGCCAAGAAGGGCATCAAGGACTTGTGCCCCTCTGAGGCGGCCTGCAACTTCCTCTATTTGTCGGCCATCACCAACCAGACGCCGACTGCCGACATCAACTATCTTGTAGACCTGCTCGCCAAGCAGCCCACCGCGCTCACCATCTACGGCAAGGCGATGGGAGCCATCATCCTCGACCACTACGCCCACAAGCAGGAGGCACAGACCTATCTGAAGAGCGTAGACCAATACACGGTCTACAAAGAGGATATGGGACGCTACTTCGACACGCCAAAGGCGCAATACACCTGGCGCGACTACAAGATTCCATCACAGGTGGCGGCCATAGAGGCCTTCCAGCGGCTGAACTACAAGCGCGCGCAACTTGTGCCCGACATGCAGCGTTGGCTCCTGCAGGAGAAGCGCACGCAACTTTGGGACACGCCGATCAACACCGCCGACGCCGTCTACGCCTTCCTATATAATAATAAGGTGGAGTCGCTGACCACCAAGACTCCCTCCACCTTGACCATCGACGGCCAGCCCATCACCACCGACACGCCAACAGCGGGCCTGGGCTACGTGAAGCAAAGGCTCAACGGCATCGAGCCACGAACCTTCACCGCCGAGAAGACTTCTGACGGCACCAGCTGGGGCGCACTCTACGCGCAGTTCTGGCAGAAGAGCAGCGACGTAAAGGCTTCAGCCAACGGAATGACGGTGAAGCGCGAGCTGCTCACATCCGACGGAAATCCCCTAAGCGGCGAGCTCAAGGTGGGCGACAAGGTGAGGGTGCGCATCACCATCGTGGCCGACCGCGACTACGACTTCGTGCAGGTGCAAGACAAGCGAGCCGCATGCATGGAACCCGTGAGCCAACTCAGCGGCTACAATTGGGGCTACTACTTGGCGCCCAAGGACAATGTGACCAACTACTACTTCGACCGCATGGGCAAAGGCTCCCACGTGGTGGAGACAGAATACTACATCGACCGCGCCGGCACCTACCAGTCGGGCTCCTGCACCGCACAGTGCGCCTACAGCCCGGCGTTCAGCGCCCGCGCCGAAGCTTTAACCCTCTACGTGAAATGAGAAAGACCTTCATCACCATCGCCGCGCTCTGCCTCGCCTGGCTCAGCGCCAGCGCCCAGCAAATATCTGCCACCCAGACCAGCATCGACTGTGGCCAAGTGGTGTTCAACCATCCCGTGACGGTTGACTACCAACTGCGCAACACGGCCGATAAGCCCCTGGTCATCACCAAGGTGCTCACCAGTTGCGGCTGCGCGGCCGTGGACTATCCCAAGCAACCCATCGCCGCGGGGGGCAACTTCACCATCAGCGCCACCTACGACGCCCGTCAGATGGGGCACTTCGACAAGCTCCTCGGCGTCTACGGCACCACCTCCAACGAGCCGCTCATGCTCTCGCTCAAGGGAGTTGTGGTTGACGCCATAGAAGACTTCTCGGGCAAATACCCATTTACGGTTGGCGACTTCCTCACCGACATGGCCGACGTGGAGTTTGACGACGTGAACCGGGGCGACATGCCCGCCGTGAAGCTTCACGTGATGAACAACTCCGAGGAGACCCTCTCGCCGGTGGTCCTCCACCTGCCAAGCTATCTCCGCGCCACGGTGTCACCGGCGCGACTGGCCCCCCGCCATGCGGGAACCATCACCCTGACCCTCGACTCGCGTGGACTGCGCGATTTCGGACTGACCCAGACCAACGTGTTCTTGGGCTCGAAAATGGGCGACAAAGTGGCGCCGGACAAGGAAATCACTGTGTCGGCGGTCTTGCTGCCAGGTTTCAACATGACCGAGCAGCAACGCCAGAAAGCTCCCCACATGCAGCTCTCGGCCCAGGAGTTTGACCTTGGGTCGTTCGCCAACAAGAAGAAGCTCAAGGGACAGATAGAAATCAAGAACAGTGGCAGAAGCACGCTCGAGATCCGCGCGCTGCAACTGTTCACGGGCGGCATCGAGGTGGAGCTCAACAAGCGTAGCATACAGCCCGGCGAGACGGCCAAGCTGAAAGTGACGGCTATCAAAGACCAGCTAAAGAGCGTCAGGGCCGTGCCTCGCGTGCTGATGATCACCAACGACCCCGACAACTCCAAAGTGGTATTGAAAGTGAAGACATCGAAATGACTATGCAACCCAAGATTGAGATAGACGAGGGCAGCGGCTTCTGCTTCGGAGTGACCACTGCCATCAAGAAAGCCGAGGAGGAACTGGAAAAGGGAGCCACGCTCTATTGCTTGGGCGACATCGTGCACAACAGCATGGAGGTGGAGCGGCTGAGCAAGAAGGGACTTGTCACCATCAACCACGACCAGTTGCGTGACCTCCACCACGTGAAGGTGTTGCTCAGGGCCCACGGCGAGCCTCCCGAGACCTACGAGACGGCAAGGCGGAACGACATAGAAATCATCGACGCCACGTGTCCCGTGGTGTTGGCTTTGCAGCGGCGCATCAAGCGGCAATTCACCACAAATCCACAAGCACAGATTGTCATCTATGGCAAGAACGGCCACGCCGAGGTGTTGGGGCTCGTGGGGCAAACGCTGCAGAAAGCCATCGTAGTGGAAAGGCTCGACGACGTGAAGAGCCTCGACTTCCACCGCGACATATTCCTCTATTCGCAGACCACGAAGAGCCTCGACGAGTTCCACCGCATCATCGACTACATACAGAGCCACATCGCGGCGGAGGCCAAGTTCAGGAGCTTCGACACCATCTGCCGCCAAGTGGCCAACCGTATGCCGCACATTGCCGAGTTTGCCTCGCGCCACCATCTCATACTTTTCGTGGCGGGCAGCAAGAGCAGCAATGGCCGCGTATTGTTTGAGCAGTGCCGGCGGGTGAATCCAAACAGCCACCAGATAGAGTGCGCCGATGAGATTGACATGAACTGGCTGAAGGGCATCGAGACCATAGGCATCTGCGGGGCCACGAGCACTCCCAAATGGCTGATGGAACAATGCCGCGACAAAATCATCGAGGCTACAAACGGGAAATAACCACCACACTCCCCTGCTGGGACGAAAAGGCAATCATCCCCAAAGCCACAAACGCCACTTGTGGGCCGCCTTAGGAGATGCCATGAATTTCATGCCAAGGCAGTTTCCGTCATGGGCTGGCCTTAGCTCCCAATGGAGCTAATGCCAGCCCATGACCATCTTCTATTACCATTTTTGAAGTTTTAGGCTGACCCAGTGTTTTTTGAGGTTATTCTTTGTGTGAGAGCCAAGGAGCCAGCCCCATTTCCATCCAGCCTCCAATGGCAGAGCCTCCTGCGTTGGAGCTTGGCGCTGATAGAATATCCATTGAACCAGAACCAGCCTAAATTAGGTCGAGTCGTATTGGACCCAGCGTCCACCTTTTCTCGCCATGGCAGCGTCCAAGCAAGCTTGGCTCTGCTCATTTGGCTTATCCAAAAGGTTCTGTCAGCCATCGAGACTCAAAGCGCAAGTTGAAGAGGTGTCCTATTCTTCCGGATGATCTGTGGCAGTTGGTACGATAATCCGTGACAGTTGGCACGATAGTCCGTGACAGTTGGCGCGATAGTCCGTGACAGTTGGCACAGAAGATGTACAAGCGCACGCGCTGCGTCCAAAAGCCTTCCGCAACGGCGGAGGGATGCCGCCATGCTTGCATTGTGACCATAGGCCAAACAAGAAAAACAAAGCAAAAACAGGCACAGCGGATATTTTAGAGTGGATTCATGGTAAGTTTTTGCCGTAGAATTTTATGCGTTAGGG
>SFCY01000098.1 GCA_004558865.1 Bacteroidales bacterium | reverse complement strand
AAAATTCTACGGCAGAAAGCTTCAAGTCAAGGCATTCCCCGCTTTTGGGCAGATGCAAGGATGCGCTGATTTTATGCGCCTTTGGCGCAATTTTATGCCCAGGCAATTTTCCTCATGGACAGGCGTTACCACGTAGGGAATGAGGCTCAACCAGTGGGATAGCCGTCGAATATCTATTGAACACAATAAAAGCACAAGACAGCCAGTGGAAGAAGCCACCGGCTGTCTTGTGTCGTCTAAAAGATTGAGGTCGCCCCCACCCTACTCCTTGCGCTTCCAGATGTTGACGATTTTGTGGCGGATGGCGATCACGTTCATACATGAGACCAGCACGAACAGACACAGACCCAACGACAAGGCGGGCAGCATGGAGCCGTCGTCAATCTCGGGGAAGAGGGTGATGATGACATCCATATAGTAGCCTCGGATGAAGAACAAGGCCACAAGGGTGATCAACAGCACGAGCAGATTCAGCCCGATGGTGAGCAGCTCGTAGGGGCGCGCCACTCGGCCGGGCGAATAGCCGATGAGCAGGAGCGTCTCAAGCTTGGAGGTATTTTTCTGCACCAACAGATAGATGCTCAACATGAGGATGTAGAAGCTCAAGAGCGAAATCACCAGCCCCACGGCCATCACCATCGTGACCGTCATGCGCAGGAAGTAGGTGGTCTTCTCTGCGTCGAGCTTGTCGTCCTCCACCTCATAGCGTTTGCTGTCGAGATATTTCGTGATGTCCTGGTTGGCTGGGTTGCCCACGCTCACGATGAGCCGCGTGGGGTCGCTGTGCTCGTTAGGGGCGTAAAGGCTGTTGCTCCAGTCCATGAACGACTGTGGCACGAGAATGGAACTCAACCTGTTGGAGAACCCTATCACCCGGCCTTTGAACTCACCCCGGCGGCCATTGCCGTGAACGAAGATTTTCATGTCGATCATTCCCATCAGTCCCTCGCTGAGTTTGGGAAGGGAATGGCTCTGGGCGAAACCGAAGTTGTACATGGTGATATAGGTGCGGGGCAGAATCACCGGCACCACATCGTCGCCCTCCTTCCATTGCCACAGGTCGCTCTTGGAGTCGACAAAGGTGTCGGGGATGCTCTCAAAGGAAATTTCGGAGTTGAGCACTTGCTGTCCGTTCACGCCCATCGTGGCCTCAGCCTTGTACTCTATGGAGGTGAACTTGCCCACTGTCTGGGCAAAGGGCTGTGCCTTCAAGTCGTCTATCTCCCCCCGGCTGAAGGCATTGGAGCGGCCCGAGAAGGCCGAGGCGGCGCCAATCTTCTTGTTGACAATCAGATAGTCGCTCTTCATGAAGCTGTCGCCAGAGGTGAAGACTGGAATGACGTCGCGATAGAACTGATAGCCCAACAGCACGATGAGCATGCCGAAAAGATTGGCGAAGAAGAAGCCGGCAAACTGCGGCACGCTGACATGCTGGCGCAATAGTTTCCAAACCAAATTCATAGTCTCAATGTCCTTTCATAGTCTAAGTCGATGTGCTTGCCGATACTGGTCACGATTATCCCTGCCCCCTGCTTGCGGGCCTCCTCCATCAGGATTTGTCCCATGATGCGCGAGTTGTTGTCGTCGAGGTGGCTGATGGGCTCGTCGGCAAGGATGAAGTCGAAGGGCTGCACCAAGGCGCGCATCATGGCCACGCGCTGCTGTTGGCCAAACGACATCAGACCCACCTTTTGGTCCACTTTGTCGGCTATGCCCAAGCGCCCAAACCACTCGAGAATCTCCTCGCGGCTCTTCCCTCCAGCCAAGTCGTTCTTGATTTTCACGTTCTCGTAGGCCGAAAGCTCAGGGAAGAGGCGAAGCTCTTGGAATAGGAAGGCCACGTGGCGCTTGCGAATCTCCACCCACTCAGCGACCTTGAAGCCGCGTGTGTTGCGGTCGTCAAACCTCACCTCTCCGGCATAGTCGTGGCGGTAGCCGAGGATATAGCTGCAAAAGGTGCTCTTGCCTTTGCCCGAATCGGCTTCTATCAGATAGAGGTGCCCCTTCTCGAAAGTCACGTCCTTGTTCCATATCTCCGACTGCAGGTCGGGCTGTTGGGCGAAGACCTGAGGCAGCACGGAACGAAACGTTATGCTCTCCATTGTTTCCTTATTATATATAGAATGATGAATTATTCCAAACGGTACATGATTTTGCCCACATTGCCCAAGATGGGTTTCAGAGCCTGCACCACGCTCCCCTGCTTGCCACTAAGCAAGTTGAGGTTGACCACCATCACGAGCTTCTGCCCTCGGATCATCTTCTGCAGATTGTCGGGCAGGGGCGCCACAGAAGGCTTGATGGAGTTGGCGGCCGTCTCCTGGCTGCCTCCACTGTAGTATTGCAGGTCGTCGGTGACGCCGAAGCAGTAGGTGGTCTTGCTGTCGGAGAAGATGTAGGAGTTGTTTCCCCAGTCGGCAATCGTGCTTCCGGCCGGCGTACTCTGTTTCCAATAGCCCACGTCGGCAAGCCAATTGCTGTTGGCCAGCTCCGCCGCCATGGAGATCTCCAGACGGTCGGGCGAATAGGATGGCACCACAATCGACATGTCGCCATTCACGCTCTTGATGATGTTGTCCATGTCGATAGCACGGTTGATTCCTGCCAGCATGGCCTGCAAGCCCTGGTTGTCGCGCATGATGTTGATGAACTTGGTCCCATCCACATTGACGAAGAGTCCCAACATGGCTTCTTGGGGCATGCTGCCCACATAGCGCCCCTTGATGGGACGGTAAATGCCATCGGCCTTGCGCAGGGCCTGCTCCACCTCCTTGTTCATGGAGAACGTGTGGCCCCGCATGTCGAGCACGCCGTCTTGGCTTCTCATCCTCGCCGCCACATAGACCTGCGAGGCCGAGGCCGTCTTCGGCGCGCCAAGCATGAACGGAGTGACAAACTGCTCCGGCAGCGCGTCGACGCGGGCTACAAGCCGCATGGGGGCGTCGATGGTGTCCAAGGCTTCATAAATACGGCTGCTCCTCACGCCTTGGCCCTCGTCCTGCTTCAAGAGCTTGGCCATGCGGTTGATGTATTCGGCTTTATCGGCCTCCACCATCGGCCCCATCAACAGCAGGGCGTTGTCGGAGAATCCGGCCAGGAAGCCGTTGGAGAGGAGGGTGAAGCGGAAGCCCCGCTTTTTCTCCACCTTAGCGCACACGCCCTTGTCCGATTGCTCGTCGAAATATTTTTCCAGCTCATCGCCGTCGCTCAGGCTCACGCAGGCACCCAAGTTGCCGTCGGCGTCCTCGAAGAGATACACGTCGGAGCCCATGTCTATTCCCTTGTAGTCGATGAACGACTTGGGACTGGCGACAGCCAACAAGGCCGTCACGTCAGAGGGAATGGCATTGACATAGCTGTCGCCAGAGCAGGAGGCGAGCGAGACGAGCACCGACAGGCCCACAGAGCACCAGGCGATGAATGATTTCAGTTTTGTTCTCATGTCGTTGGTTTACGTTTTGTCAGTTGTGCCATGGCCACGGCCATCAGTCCGGCGGTCTCGGTGCGGAGCCGAGCCTGTCCCAACGACACGCTCACGGCACCCGCCTCCACCGCGGCGCGCACTTCGTCTATCGCGAAGTCGCCCTCTGGCCCCACCATGACGGTGATGTCTTCATTCTTGTCTGTTTGCTGCAACTCGCAGAACAGGTCGCGTCGCTCCACCTCCTCATAGCAATGGGCGATGAAGAGCCTCCCCCTGCGGGGCTGGGCCATGAAGTCGGCGAAGCGCGTCATCCCCTCCACCATGGGTTTGAAGGATTTGCGGCTCTGCTTCACGGCCGCCACCACGATGTTGTCCACGCGGTCGGTCCTTATGGTCTTGCGCTCTGAGAACCGGCAGTCGAGGAAGGTCAGCCTGTCCAATCCCACTTCGGTGGCTTTCTCGGTCATCCACTCCATGCGCTCCATCATCTTCGTTGGCGCGATGGCCAAGTGGATGTTGCCTGTCCACGCCTTCTCCTCCGTCTGGGATTGGCGCAATTGGTAGAAGCAGTGCTTGTTGTTGGTGATGGTGGCCTCTGCCTCGTAGAACATGCCCTTTCCATCCATGAGCCACAGCGCATCGCCCGCCTTGACGCGCAGCACGCGCAGGGCGTGCTTGGCCTCGTCGGGGGGCAGTTCCTGCGCGTCGGCGGCATTGGGTACGAAGAAGTAGTGTCGTTCCTTCATTGTCGTTCGTTGCTTTGGGCGTGCCTGCGGCGGTTGAGCTCGTCGCGCAGCTGCGAGGCCAGCTCATAGTCCTCCCTTGACACGGCATTCTCGAGCGCCATCCGCAGCATCTCCTCAGAGGCGATGTTGGCTGGCATGGCTATGCTTGTGGCTCCGTCTTTCGACAGGGGCGTGCTCTGCCTCCTAAAGAGAGCGGTGTCTATATAAAGAGGTATGTCGGCAGCCACCGAGAGCAACACGCCGTCGCTGGCCCTGAGGTTCACGGTGTCGAGGCTGTCCATGTCGAAGAGCATGCAGTCGTACTGCCCCTCGTTGACGCCATAGAAGAGGATCTCGAAGTTCTCCCTCCCGGCATAGCGCAGCATCTGCACAAGCACCTCGGGCAGACATCGGCCCACCACCGACTGCCGCGTGAGCCTCAGCCCCAGCTCATGGTTGATGTGCTTGTCGCAGGTCATCGTGAGCTGGCGCGTCTGGTCGGCGTCGGTGAGGAAGATGAGATGCAGGTCCTCGCTTCCCTCCAGTTTGGCGGTTCCTTTCAGTATAAGTCGGGTCTTGTTCATTCCATGTTTATTTCGCGTTGTGCTTGAACATCAGCCAGAAGCTCACGGCCACCACCAAGGCGTAGCCGGCAAAGATGAACCAGCATGAAGACCAGTCGCCCATGAGGTAGGAAGTGTCGCCCACCTGTGTCCAACTGCAGAAGTGGTTCACGATGACACCGGCCGAGAGCGTGCCTATGGTTGCGCCCAAGCCATTGGTCATGAGCATGAACAGCCCCTGCGCCGACGCCTTTATCGACGGGTCGCACTCCTTGTCGACGAAGATTCCGCCCGAGACGTTGAAGAAGTCGAACGCCACCCCATAGACGATGCAGGAGAGGATGAAGAGCAGTACGCCGGGCATCGAGGGGTTGCCAATGCCGAAGAATCCAAACCTGAGCACCCAGGCAAACATGGCGATGAGCATGACGCCCTTGATGCCATAGCGCTTCAGGAAGAAAGGTATGAGGAGAATGCAGAACGCCTCGCTCACCTGGGAGATGGAGGTGAGGAGCGTGGCATTGCTGGCTGCAAAAGACGAGGCCACAGCGGGGTCGCTGCTCCCTTGGAAGCTGGAGATGAAGGGGCCGGCAAAACTGTTGGTGACCTGCAGCGACATGCCCAAAAGGGCCGAGAAGATGAAGAACAGCGCCATGCGGCGGTTCTTGAAGAGCTTGAAGGCGTCGAGTCCCATCTGCTGTGAGATGGTGCGCTTTTGGGCATCGCCACGCCTGACGAGACGGCAGGATGGCAACGAGTAGGTGTAGAGGAAGAGTAGGAAACTGAGAACGCCGGAGACCAAGAACTGGTTGTAAGTGTACTGGAACTTGTGGACGTCCTGGGCAAAGGTCAGGAAGAATGAGCCATTGTCCCAAACGGCACTGTTGACAAACCACATCACGATGATGAAGCCCACCGTGCCACACGCGCGGATGGGCGGGAAGTCGGTGACAGTGTCGCCGCCATTGTTCTTCAGTATGGCGAAAGCCGTGGTGTTGGACAGCGCCAGCGTGGGCATGTAGAAGGCTACGCTCAAAGTGTAGAGCGTGATGAAGAGCGGCTTGTTGGCCACCTCGTTGCCGAAGCCGGCCTCCATGCCCTGCTGCCAGAGCATCACCATAAAGGCGCCAGCAAGAAGATGGCAGATTCCCAACAGCCTCTGAGGCTGGACCCATTTGTCGGCCACGATGCCCATGAGGGTGGGCATGAAGATGGAGACTATGCCCTGGATGGCATAAAACCAGGAGATTTCCGCACCCAACCCCGCCACTCCGAGGTAGTTGCCCATACACGTGAGATAGGCTCCCCAAACACCGAACTCCAAGAAGTTCATCAGCGCCAAGCGTATTTTCAGATTCATGTAGTTATAGTTTTAAATGTTTGTCCACCATCCCCAAAAGCATCGGTTGGGACGTTGGCAGATATGCATATTGTATTTTTCCTCTTTTTCCGAAGACTGACCATTGCCTCCGGCGTGACTTAACGGAACTGCCGGCCGTCCCACACCAGTTCGCGCTCCTTGTTGAAGCCGTTGAGTTCTTTCAGCTCGTCCTGGGTGGCATAGATCACCGAATAGCCCATGGTCAGTCCGTCGTCGCCAGCGTGCAGGGAGGCGTACGTCATCCGCCCCTCCATGATGCTGATGAGGCGGTTGTATTTGTCCACGCTCATGGTGTCTGGCCTTGCAGGCAGCGGCAGCTCGGGCAACTGGATGCTGAGTGGAGCCCAGTCGAGGCTGTAGAATGCCACTTGGCTTCGCTTCTGGGGGCCGGCCACGGTCTTCACCACACACACCAACGAGTCGCCCTCCGCGCGGGGCAGCAGCCTAAGCTGCAATGTGGAGACATCAGACATCCTCACCTGCATGAAACTCTCGGTGAGCGTGTCCAAACGGGTCTCGCCGCCAACGAGATTGGTCACCGAGGGATTGGCCCCCGTCTGGTTGAACGTGACCAATTGTGTCCTCAGCTTGCTGTTGAGATAGGGCGCCACGGAGTTGGGCATGGCCAGCCACACATCTTTGATGTTGCCGGCCAGGACGCAGGCGGCCGACATCAGCATGGCCATCAATATCGGGATTCTTTGCTTCATTTCATTACCATTTTATAATAGTAGTAACGAAACAAAGGCGAGTTTTATTTCATTATCCGCCGTTTTTTGTGTCCTTTGCGACGCATTTCAGCCCGTACGGCGGAAAGGGCGCACACTGGCACACCTACGAGGCGCGTCTGTGGCAAAGGCCTCATGGAGCAAGAAGGTCCCGCCCGCCAGCCGCTTGGCGGGGCAACATCAGACTGTAGGCTGACGCACAGAACGGAGGGACGGAGGCGAGGAATGGAAGCGAGGATAAAAAAGGCCTCGGCGGAGACCGAGGCTACAACCATAAGAATCAATTGAACTTAAAGGGGCCGTACTGCAGCAGCGTCGCCCACTGGCCATTGCGGGGCTGCACGCTGATGGCGAACAGCCGGCCAATGCCTGTCGGGGCCAGCCCACCAGTGAAGAAAGCCGTGCCGTCGTCCTCGTAGTCCTCCGACATGGAATGCTCCTTCTCCAACGACTTCTTTAGGATCATCATGTTCCTCACGGCCGCAGCCTTGGTACGCGCCTGCTTGTAGAAGCGCTCCTCCACGAGCCGGTTGTTCTTGAAATTGCACTTCACCTCGTTGAAAGTTGTCCCGCCGTGATTGAACAAGCTGTTCTTAAACACGCAGTGGTTCTCGTCCACTACCGATGGCTCTCCATAGAGGGACGTAAGCTCACGCACGGCATCGTCGTATGGCGCACCGAATCTCATGCTGTCGCACTCCTGCGAAAAGGAATGGCAGGAAAAAAGAAGAAATACTATAAATAGAAATGTTCTCATTGCCTTGTTGGTGGTCCGCGTTCCCGAGGGCATCGCCCCATGATGGGACGCGGGTAGGGAAACATGGACTGCAAAGTTACAACTTTTTCCCGAAATGGCAAAACGAATTGTTCAATCCCAATGGTGACACCGACCTGCGACTGCGCAGGATGATAGGTGGCAACACCACGAACCTCAACGACTTCAACAATGTGAAGTATGACTGGACCAGCAACTGGTACCGCCAAGCTATGAACAACTTCTGGATTCCAGAGGAAATCAATCTCTCGCAGGACGTCAAGGACTACGCCCACCTTGAGAAGGCTGAGCGCAAAGCCTACGACAAAATCCTGAGCTTCTTGGTCTTCCTCGATTCCCTGCAGAGCAACAACCTGCCTTGCATCAGCGAGTATATCACGGCCAACGAAGTGAACCTGTGCCTCCACATCCAAGCTTTTCAGGAATGCGTTCACAGCCAGAGCTATAGTTACATGCTCGACTCCATCTGCAGCCCGGAAGAGCGCAACGCCATCCTCTACCAATGGAAGACCGACGACCATCTGCTTAGGCGCAACACTTTCATCGGCGAATGCTACAATGAGTTCCACAACCATCAAGACAAGATGTTCCTGATGAAAGCCCTGACGGCCAAAAACATGAAATGGGTGGCCTTGTATTCCAATGCCAACATGGTGAAGACCGACTTCTTCGAGGCCAAGAGCACCGCTTATGCAAAAAGCGTGGCTATTGAGGATGACTTATAAAAAAAACGGAGAAATTCGCCCAAAGTATTAACAAACAGTTAAACATTTGCGGATTCTACGCACAACATGCACGGTTTTGCTGAAAATAAGTTACCTTTGCAGTAAAAGGTAGGAGGTTCAGCGTCCCGCTGAACAAGCAGCAGCTTCGCGCCCCCGCTGAACAAGCAGCGCAATCAATCCTACGGCCTTACGCAGTGTGAAGCCACAATGCCTCCATACCTTATTATATATAAGTAGTATTAATCAAACAAAACAAAAATGGAAATCAAAACAAGAGTCCACTTTAAAAAGTAG
>SFCY01000097.1 GCA_004558865.1 Bacteroidales bacterium | reverse complement strand
TTACGTTTTGAGTCCCGATATCTTGCAGAACCTTTTCGATAAGCCAAATGAGCAGAGCCAAGCTCGCTTGGACTCTGCCATGGCGAGAAAAGGTGGGCGCTGGATCAATACGACTCGACCTAATTTATTGAACCTGCCTATAAACTTACCATGACTCCACGGAAAATATCCGCTGTTGCAAATTTTCCCATAGTTGATAAGTTTTGGTTATTGTGTAGTTTTCTATTAGGTTCTATTGTCTCAGGATGTCATCGCACAGGCACGCGGCGGTGACGAGCATCCTCGGAATGTGGAACGGCCCCTTGAAGATGTTGCCCTTGGCGGGCTGGGCCACCGTGCCGTCGCGATGCAGGTAGCCATACCACTCGCCATACTCGCTGTCGGGGAAGTGGCTGTAGGTCCAGTCGCTGATCTGGCGGTGCATGTCGAGGTAGCGCTCCTCGCGCGTGGCCAGGTAAGCATAGAGCGAGGCAATGATGGTCTCGGTCTGGGGCCACCAGAACTTCATGTCCTGCGAGTAGTCCTGCACCGGCAGGCCCCGGCAGTCGCGGAAGTTGATGATGCCACCATACTCCTTGTCCCATCCCAGCCGGAACGACCAGTCGAGGATGGTGAGTCCCGTCTGCTTCAGTTCCTCGTCCCAGCCGCGGTGGCGCGCCTCCTCCAACACGAACCAGGCGGTCTCGATGCAATGGCCGGGGTTCACCAGCCGGCCCATGCAGGTGTCGATGAACTCTCCCTCGGGACCTACCGTCTCCAAGAGGGCCTCAAACTCGGGATGCATGAAGTGGCTGCGGATCTTGTGGAGCGACTCGTCGATCTGCTTGTCCAGGCAGGGGTCGCTGATGGCGCGGCGGATGCGCGATGCCGTGTTGACGAGGATCATCGTGATGGAATGGCCCTGCGTCTTCAGCACGGGCTCATACTTGGGTTCGAGGAAGCCGGGGGTGGAGAGAAAGCGGAGCGTGCGCTTGAAGAGTTCGAGGGCCTTCTCGGCATAGCTGTGGTCGCCCGAGGCCATGCTGTACTCGGCCATGGCGATGGCGCAGAAGCACTCTGAGAACACGTAGCGGCGCTTGCGCAGCGGCGTGCCGTCGGCCATCACCTCGAAATACATGTGGCCGTCCTTGTCGAAGCAGTGGCGCTCCATGAAGTCGATGCAGCTCTTCGACGCGGCCAGGTAGACGGGGTCGCGCTTGATGTTGTTGTAGGCGAGGGCGGCGGTGAAGCCGAAGCGCCCTTGGAACCATACCGACTTGGTGGGGTCGATGAGGCTGCCGTCGCGGTCGAGACAGGTGTAGACTCCGCCGTTCACGGGGTCGAGGCCGTTTTTGAGCCAGAACGGCAGGATGTCCTCCGTCAGTTCGTGGCGGTAGCGGTCGGCCCAGGTCTGTAGATATTTGTTTGCGTCCATTTTTTTCATTGTTTTTGTTGATTGATGATGCCCCCGTGTCAGAAACGGTTACAGCGCCCGAAGAAGCCGATGGCCTCCAGCTCCTGCTTCATGGCGGCCTCCTCTTGGTCGGTCATGTTCTGGAATGGCACGCGGTTGGGGCCGAGGTCGAAGCCGATGAGTTTCATGATGCGCTTTCCGGCCACGATGTTTCCGCGGTAGTGGCAGATCACGTTGATCACGGCCTGGGCGAAGTTCTGCTTTTCGCGGGCTGTCTCCAGGTCGCCTTTCTGCCAGGCCTCGATGATGCCCACCAGTTCGCGGCCGTTGTAGTTGGTCGTTCCGCCGATGCCGCCCTGGGCGCCTCCTTGGGCAAGCGAGGGCAGGATGGTCTCGTCCTGGCCATGGAGCATGTCGAACTTGCCGCCGCCGTAGAGCCGGCATTGGTTGTATTCATAGAGGCTCTCGTAGGTGTATTTGATGCCGGCGAAGTTGGGAATGCGTCCGTCGACGGCCTTGAGCAGTTCCACCATGGGCAGATAGGCGCCGTTGAAGGCCGGGATGTGATAATAATAGAAGGGCAGGTTGGGCGCGCTGCCTGCGATGGCCTCGCAATATTTCACGAGCTCCTCTATGCGGCCCACCTTGGGGAAGGGAGGCGCCATGCTGCCGATGCCCCACGCGCCGATGGAGGCTGCGTGGCGGGCGAGCATGCAGCTGTCCTTGAGGCAGCAGCTCCCCACGTGCACAATCACCTTGAAGTCCTTCGGGGCTTCCCTTACCCATGCCTCGGCAAGCCGCATGCGCTCTTCGGTGGTGAGCATATAGCCCTCGCCCGACGAACCGTTGATGAACACTCCTTTCAAGCCGTTGAGCTGAAGCATCGACGCGTAGGCTCCAATGGGCTGGAGGTTGACTTCTCCCCGGGAGTCCATCGGGGTGAACGGAGCGTCGATAAGACCTTTGATTCTTTCCATAATGCTAATGATGTTTTGTATTTGTTTTCTGATTCGTTTGATTATTCCAAGTTGTCTGTCTTCGGCCTCAGGCAGAAGAGCTGAAGCGCGAGGGCGGCGGCCACCACGGCGGCGAGCATGGCGAAGCCCAAGCCCAGGCTGCCCCCGTCGCTCCATTTGCCGAGCAGCTGGGTCACCGCTGCTCCGGCAAACACGCCGGTCATGTTCATCACGCCGTAGGCTGTGGCGCGAAACTTGGCGGGGATGATCTGGCAGAGGATGGGCATGTTGTTGGCATCGAACATGCCGTAGCCCACGCCGAAGCACAATCCGGCCCCGACGATGGTGGGCAGCGTGTGGCCGAAGCCAAGCAGGAGCAGGGCGGGAATGGTGAGTCCGAGGCCGATGGCGCTGGTATAGACACGCCCGCGCAGGTTGCGCTGCACCCAGCGGTCGGAAAGCACGCC
Source organism: Bacteroidales bacterium (assembly GCA_004558865.1). Taxonomy (GTDB): domain Bacteria; phylum Bacteroidota; class Bacteroidia; order Bacteroidales; family Bacteroidaceae; genus Prevotella. The sequence continues at coordinate 6,172 of SFCY01000097.1, read as the reverse complement.
ACCCACGATCACGCCCACAAACGACGACACGGCGATGGTGATGGTGCTGAGCGGGCCGGCTTGCGACATCGGTATGCCCAAACTCTCGCTGAAGAGCGTGGGAAGCCAGTTCTTAGTGGCCCATCCGGGCAGGCTTGGGGCGGCGAAATAGAAGAGCAGCACCCAGAAGGTCCAGGTGGAGAGCACCACGCCAAGGCCATGGAACACACTCAGCTTCTTTGTCTTCTCGGTCTTGCGCTCCTCAAGTGCCTCCAAGCGCTCCTTGGGACTGTCGTGGAGCAAGACGACAAGAGCTACGGAATATACAATCCCGATGATGCCAAACCAGTGGAAGGTGGTGTGCCACGACAGGGCGGCGGCCACTGTGGCGCCAAATCCGCCCACGGCCTGTCCCATGTAGAGGCCGGTCATGTGGATGCCCACGGCGAGAGAGCGCGATTTGCCCGTGTGCCAGTCGGTGATCAGGGCCAGGGCTGAGGGAATGTAGAGCGCCTCGCTGATGCCCATGATGGCGCGAAGGGCATAAAGCTCGTTGAAACTTGTGGCGTAGCCCATAAGATAGGTCACCAACGACCACACAAACAGACTCGCCACCACCAGCCATTTGCGGCTCAAGCGGTCGGCCACGATGCCCGCGAAGGGACTCACCAGGCCGTAGACCCATAGAAACACGGCCATCAGCGCGCCGAAGGCCTCGGCCTGGTTGAGCTCGTGGATGTCGGCCTGCATGCTGTGCTGCATGGTGGAGAGCATCTGACGGTCCATGTAGTTGAGAAGAGCGACAACCCAAAGGAGGCCCACTACAAACCAGGGATAATACTTTTTCTTGTTCATAAACATTTGTCTAAGTTTTTGTATCAGGTATTGGAACCCTTTGATTTTTGATAGATTGGATGAACTTCGGCGACTTTCGTCTTCCCATTAGAGAATGAAGAGTTCAAAAGTTCGCTGCAAATATACGAAAACTTTTGGTAAGCAACAAATGCTTAATAAGAAAAATTATATTATCTGTCTTAATTTAATAAAATATTTTATTATCTACATATAATCAATGCAAGGCCAGGCGGAATTTCTTAGGCCGTTTCTAAAGAAAAAGGTTGAGGCCTACGAGCGGCCTTCATTCCAAAAACCTGCGCCGTGCCAACAGACAGGAGCCGATGATGCCGGCCTTGTCCTTCAATTTCGAGAGGCGAATCTTGGTGTCCTTCTGCACCATGCTCAAAGCATACTTGCGGATGCCCATCTTGACGGGCTGAAGCAAGTTGTCCTCGGTCAGCGACAGCATGCCCCCGATGACAATCAGTTCGGGATTGAAGATATTGATGACTCCGGCAAGTGCTTCGCCCAACTTGCTGCCAAGCGCCTCCAAGGCGTCGATGCACAGCATGTCGTCGCCCTTTATGGCGTGGATAATGTCCATGAGCTCTATGTCACCCTTCTCGCGATACACTTTCGACAGGGCCGACGACTCTCCTTTCTCTATGCGGGCTATGATGTTGCGCCGCAACGCCCGCCCCGACACCTCTGTCTCCAGGCATCCCTTCTTGCCACAGTGGCAGAGCTGCTCATTGTCGAAGAAGTGCATGTGCCCAAACTCTCCCGCAAACCCGGAGCAGCCTCCATAGAGCCTGCCGTCGATGATGATGCCGGAGCCAAGCCCCCAGCTCAGGTTGACGAAGAACACGTCGCGCTCCTTGCCGCCTCCCTGCACATACTCCCCGTAGGCCATGGCACGCGAGTCGTTGTCGATGCCCACGTCCAGGCCCAATCGCTCGGAGAGCACTGCGGCGAGTGGCTCTTCCGAGAAATTGAACATGCTGTAACTGTAGCCGGTCTTGGAATTCACCCGTCCGGAGATGTTCACGTTCAGTCCGCGTATCTTGCCCCGCTCGATGACGGAGCCGCCGAGCGTCTTGTCCACGATGGAGCACAGCTTTTCCAACGAGGCCGGGGTGTTGTCGTATTGGTAGGGGATGTCCGACCTCATGTCAACCAGCGACCCGCGGAAGTCGGTGATGCCGATGGTGAGGCTGTTGTTGATCATGTCCACGCCCACGAAATAGGCAGAGTCGGGATTGACGCCATAGAGTATGGGATGCCTGCCCTCCGAGCTGTCCAGCTTGCCATACTCCTGTACATAACCTATCTCGCAGAGGGAGTTGATGAGTTTGGTGGTCGTAGGGATGCTCAGTCCTATTTCGTGCGAGACTTCAGTGATGGTTGAGTTTCCATTATTAATAAGGTAGAGTATCACTCTCCATTGTATCGGGTTGGTCTTCTGTCTTGGCATAAACAAAAACATTTTCCTTTAGCGACGCAAAATTACCGTTTTTTTTTAATAACCGCAAGCGCATTGCCCAATTTCATTATAATATGACTCCAAGTTTCGTAACATCCCATGCCTTATCCTCCAACCACCGCAGCGCCAAAAAAAGAAATACAACCTTTTCCACCAACCTTTTCGGGTGCCCCAACCAGCCTCAAGTGGCTGGGGATGGGAGGCTTGGAGAAGAAAGGGGATGCTTATCCCGCATTCGAGATTGATTTCAATGGTTCCAACCACGCCCAGCTGGATGCCTTGGAGCAGCCCCTCAACGCCTAATTGGCGAAGTGGGAGAAGCAATACGGCTTGATTCCCGCCACCGACCGGCCCGCCGCCGAGACGATGGCGCCGGTCGCCGGTCGCGGCTACGCCCAGCCCTACGCCAACGACGGACGCGGGGTATACGCCATCGCCTGCTCATTCTCATCAGAGACGTCCACCATCAGCGACAGGCTGATGAGGCAGGTGGCAGGCAAGGCTTAAGCAACATGCAGTAAAAAAACACGCGCGGGGCGACAAAAAAAAGACAAGTATCTTTTGTGGTCTCGCCTTATATGGCTAATTTTGCGGAGACTAATCACAATCACGGAAGAAGAATATGGCAAAGAGCAACAAGCAGCGCAAGCGCATACCCTACCAGTTCAAGCCGGAAGGCCTGGACCTGAGGACATGGCAGATACAGTTGAGGAGGCAGGCCGCAATCGACGAGCGGCTTGTCATCAGCTGCATCGACGAGGAGAACGCCCCCGGCACCTACCGCGTAACCTCACCCAAAACGCAGGAGGAGTACAAGGTGGTGTACCGCGGAGCGAACAGCCCCTGGAACTATTGCTCATGCATGGACTTCAAGACCTCGCGGCTCGGCACCTGCAAGCACTTGGAGGGCGTGAAGCGGTGGATCCACGGCGGCCGCCGCGTGCACCGCGAGACACCATCCTACACCTCCGTCTACCTCGATTACGCCGAAGGGCGCAGGGTGCGAATCCGCATCGGCGCCGACCATGAGGAGGAGTTCCGGCAGCTGGCCGCCGAGTACTTCGACGACAAGGGCGTGCTGCTGCCCAAGGGCTACACGGATTTCCGAACTTTCATGCGCCGCGCCCTGGCCATCGACGACACCATGCGCTGCTACAACGACGCTCTCGACTTCGTTTTGGAAGCTCGCGAGAAGGAGCAGCGACGCAAATGGGTGGCGGGCATGGGCCACGAAGCCTTCGCCCACCTGCTCAACACCACCCTCTATCCCTACCAGGAGGAGGGCATCCGCTTCGCCGCCACCGCCGGGCGGAGCATCATTGCCGACGAGATGGGGCTGGGCAAGACCATACAGGCCATCGGCACGGCCATGCTCCTGAGGCAGAGGGGGCTGGTGGGCAGCGTGCTGGTGCTTTGCCCCACCTCGCTGAAATACCAGTGGAAGAGAGAGATAGAACGCTTCACCAACGAGCGCGCCCACGTCATCGAGGGCGGACATCTGAGGCGGTGCGGCCAGTACGACGCTCCCGAACTGTTCAAGATCGTGTCGTACAACGCCGCGAGCAACGACATCAAGATTCTGGGCCGGTTGGAGACCGACATGGTGATCATCGACGAGGTGCAGCGGCTGAAGAACTGGAACACGCAGATAGCGCGGGCGGCGCGCAAGATCGATTCCCACTACGCCGTCGTCCTCTCTGGCACGCCCTTGGAGAACCGCTTGGAGGAACTCTACTCCGTGGTGGAGCTTGTCGACCAGTTCTGCCTGAGTCCCTACTATCTCTTCCGCGACCGCCACATCATCACCGACGACAAGGGAGCCACGATTGGATACAAGGGCCTCAACGCGATCAAGGCAAGGCTGGGCGGCATCCTCATACGCCGCACCAAGAGGCAGGTGAGGCTGCAGATGCCGGCGCGGCAGGACAAGAACCTGCTGGTGCCCATGACCAAGGAGCAGATGGCGGTGCACGACGAGGCGAAGAGCCAAGTCTGCCACCTGCTGCAGAAATGGGAGCGCCTGCACTTCCTCTCGGAGAGCGACCGCAATCGGCTGATGCTGCTGTTGCAGCAGATGCGGTGCGTGTGCGACAGCACGTATGTGCTCGACCAGAAGACTCGCCACGACACCAAGGTGGACGAGGTGATGGGCATCATCAGCGACATCGTGGAGAGCGGCGACGAGAAGGTGGTCGTCTTCAGCCAGTGGGAACGGATGACGCGGTTGGTGGCCGAGGAACTCGAAAAGCGCGGCATCGGCTTCGAGTATCTCCACGGCGGCGTGCCGTCGGCGAAGCGCAAGGACTTGGTCAACAACTTCACCGACGACCCCGACAGTCGCGTCTTCCTCTCCACCGACGCGGGCAGCACCGGCCTCAACCTGCAGGCGGCCTCCACCGTGGTCAACATCGACCTGCCCTGGAATCCCGCCGTCTTGGAACAGCGCATTGCCCGCATCTACCGCATAGGCCAGAAGCGCAACATCCAAGTGATCAACCTCGTGTCGGCCAACAGCTTCGAGGAGGCCATGCTCGGCAAGCTTCGCTTCAAGGCTTCGCTCTTCGCGGGCGTGCTCGACAATGGCCAGGACACCATCTTCGCCTCCGACGGCAAGTTCAATGAGCTGATGAAGGACATCCAGTCCACGCTCGACGACGCCGGTGACGACACCGCCCGACCCGTGGCCGCCGACGAGCTGGAGCCTGCTGCCGGTGCCTCCCCCGCCCCGGGGCAGGACAACCTGCTGGACGGGGAGGACAGCCCGCAGGAAGAGGACAGGCCATCGGCCGATGGCCGACAGGAAGCCGAGGACCCGCTTGGGGCGGAACCCATGCTGGCTCAGCCCCAGGGCCGCGACAACGGAGGCGGCATCGCCGCCAGCGGGGAAGATACCCCACGCCCGGCACGCCCCCACCGCTCGCCGCGGCAGCTTGTGGCCGAGGGCGTGTCGTTCCTCACTGGCCTCACCAAGACCCTTGAGTCGCCCCAGGCCACCCGCGAGCTGGTCGACAGCCTCGTGGAGGTGGACCAGGACACGGGCGAGACCAACCTGCGCATTCCCGTGCCCGACAAGGACAGCGTGGAGCAGGTGTTGGGCGCATTGGGCAGACTCTTCAAGCAGTTGGGCGGGCAGCAATGAGCCCTTAGAGTGAACCTTGCGTCGCATGGTGTCCGTTAGGGGCAGCGGACCTCCCGGGCTGCGCCCCCCCCCAGCAGCCCCTTGCATCGCAGCAGGTGTTTTACTGGTTTTGGTCAGAATAGAACCCTATATTCAACCGCAAAGTTCGATATCTTTTGTTTAGAAGTACAATTCGCTTCTATATAACTTCTATATAACATTTATCTGTCATTTCCCGTTTTGCTCAGTGCGGCGTCTCGCTGCACATTCTTGCACGGCGAGACGCCGTGCCTCCTACTTGCCTTCTATATAACATTTATCTGTTATTTCCCGTTTTGCTCAGGGAGAGGCCCCAGTGGTGAACTGAATAGTTACGGTAATCTTTAGGTCCGGCGCGAGGCGCTGCCCCTTCAAAAGGTAGTGTCCTTAGCGACCTTTGCGGCTTTGCGAGATATATCCTGTGGATGATTGGAAGCGGACGAATATCTTCTTGGGGGCGGCGCGAGGCGCTGTGTCCTGCCGTTGGGTGTGGCCTTTGCGTTTTGGCGATTTGTTTTTTCCGAACTTTACCGTCCTCTTTGACAGGTGGCAAAACGGAGAGGTAATTTTGCGCACAAATACCAAAGATGTTATGTTATGAGGGAGGGCTTCCCAAGTTGTGTGTCTTTTTTTAAATATGGTTGACACCTCAAAAAGAAAAGATGGAAAAGAAAAAAGAGAGGCTCCAATCCCTATTGGATCGCAGTAAGTTAGAG
>SFCY01000003.1 GCA_004558865.1 Bacteroidales bacterium | reverse complement strand
CTTATAGGTTTTGTAGGTTTGTAGGGACAGGGGCCGCGCCAGCCTGTTTTCATGGTTTTTCTTGCTGTGATGCAAGCCTGAGGCACGAAGGCTGTTTCTTCTCCTTAGCCAGCTTGCCGAAGTTTACTTCGGAGCAAGCCGGCTAAGGAGAAGAAACAACGGGCGTAGCCCTTGCATCGCAGCAGGGTTTTACTGGTTTTTGTTACAATAGAATCCTAAATTCAACCGTAAAGTTCCGCACAGAGGATATTTTCCGTAGATTCTAAGTTCTTATATAAGAGGGAAAGTAAATTGGGGGATTGATGGCCACGCATTTTGTGTTCAAGAACTTATTCAAAAGTGGGTACAGCAAACTGAACACCCAAGTTGCTTATACGGGACTCGCCAAAACACAATGCCACACACAAGCTTAGAGGAAATTCATTGATACAGTCAGGAATAAGGAAAGGTGGGCGAAAGGCAACCCAATTCAATCCCTATGCTTGGAACCAACGACAAACGCGTTTGCTTTTTCTTCCGCGATGCAGCCGGACCTACAAAAACGTGGCTCAAATCGACAGAAGAAGAAGCAAACGCGTTTGATCATACCACCCACAGGGGGCAACACACGAACGGGGCTATAGCCACTCAACAATCTCTTCCAATGGCTTTCTGTTCTTTTCGGGATGCGGACAGTCGGGAGCGGGATGGCCGATGGGAATCAAGGCCACGGGCTCAAAACCATCCACGGGAAAAAGCTGCTTGACGAGTGCCACATCGAAATTGCACACCCAACACGTGCCAAGTCCCTGCTCGGCGGCAGCCAGGCACAGATGCTCCGTGGCTATGGCCACATCGATGTCGCCATGTGGCTTGTGGTCGTCGGGACGTACCCACTCGCTACCGGTGTCGCGAAGACAGACGACATACATGGGCGCAGAGGCGAACCAACTGCGGTCGTAGCACTGGCGCAGACGAGCCTTGGCCACTTCGGAACGTACTATGAGAAACTTCCACGGCTACCTGTTGCAGGCCGACGGAGCCAGGCGCACAGCCTCAAGCACAGCGTCCAACTGCCCGTCGTCGACAGGCTCGGAAGAAAAGCGGCGCACGGAATGGCGACTGGTGACTAAACTCAGAAACTCCACTTTATTGCTGTTTTATGATATTGAACTTTGCAAATTTCACCAAGAGCTGTTTCATCCCAACGTTGTCAAACTCCACGGTGGCCTTGAGGTTCTCTCCCTGCCCGTCGAGGGCTACCACGCGCCCCTCGCCGAAACGGGAATGCTGGATGCGGCAGCCCACGCTGAGCTTGGAGGCAAGGTCGGCTGGGGTCTTGGCCGGCACAGCTGTCCGATTGAGCGACCTGACCGACTTGAACGAGGAAGGCAGCCGCCCGCCATTGGAAATGGCTCCAGCGAGCCTGTCTGGGCTGCCGCCCTCGGCGATGAGACGCTGCTTGGTGCGCTCGCCGAGAGGGTCAACGGCCTGCTCGGGCAAATGGGGGTGGGTGATTTTCGGCTTGGGGTCGGCCATGAATCGGTCGGCCACAGGCTCGGAATTTTGCATTCTGCGGCTGAAACGGCGGCCACTTCCATAATCCTGAAAACCACGGTAGGGACGGTCTATCTCAAATTCTTCGTCTTGGCCAAACAGGCTGCGGCGCGAAGACCGCCGCGTATCGTCGCAATCCAAATACTCTGGCGAGATATCCTCGATGAACCTGCTCGGAACGGAGAACTCCATTTTGCCGTATCGCCAGCGGCTCTTGGCCGAAGTGATGAAGCAGCGCTGCTCGGCACGTGTGATGGCCACATACAAAAGGCGCCGCTCCTCTTCCACACCACGCGGGGAGTCGGCCGACATGGAGCTGGGTATGATGTTCTCCTCCAGACCCACCACGAAGACAGTGGGAAACTCCAGGCCCTTGGCGGCGTGCATGGTCATGAGCGACACCCGACTTTGGGAATTGTCGTCGCTGTCGAGGTCGGTGAGCAAGGACACCTCTTGAAGGAAATCGGGCAGGAACACATGCTCCTCCCCCTCCTCACGCTGCGACTCAACAAAATCGGAGAGCCCACCCACAAACTGGTCGAGGTTCTCCTGCCGCGCCTGCGACTCTTCGTCGTGGTCCTTGGCTATGTCGGCGCTGATGCCCGATCGGGTGATGACAAGCCGCCCCAAGTCGTAGGCGTCCTTCTCGTAGACGGCGTTGGAGAAAGATACAATCAGACTGCGGAAGGCATCCAACTTTTTGAGTGCCGCCGCCGTGGCATCCAAGCCATATTCACGCGGCTGGCAGATGACGTTCCAAAGACTGGTGTTGGAGGCACCAGCACAGGCAACAAGCTTGTTCAATGTCGTTGCGCCAATGCCACGCGCCGGATAATTGACAATCCGACGGAAAGCCTCCTCATCGTCGTGGTTGACGATAAGCCTGAAATAGGCTATCACATCCTTGATTTCCTTGCGCTGATAGAAGCTCATGCCTCCAAAGATTCGGTAAGGGATATTCTGCTTTCGCATCTCCTCCTCGAACGTACGGCTTTGGGAGTTGGTGCGGTAGAGTATGGCGAAGTCGCCATAGTCGCAACCCTCGGCCCTGTGGATGCGCAGGATGTTCTTGCAGACGTAGGCAGCCTCCTCCTTGTCGCTGTAGAGCTGCTTGTACTCAATCCTGTCGCCCGATGCATTCTTGCTGTAGACATTCTTGGGTATCTGATGCTTATTGTGCTTCATCAAGCTGTTGGCGGCCGCCACGATGTTCTGGGTGGAACGGTAGTTGCGCTCCAACTTGAAGAGCTTGGCCTTGGGATATTCCGACTGGAAATTGAGGATGTTGTCGATGTTGGCCCCACGAAAGGCATAGATGCTCTGGTAGTCGTCGCCCACGACACAAAGCCTTTGCCTCTCAGAGGTGAGCTGGTATACGATGCGCTGCTGCACGAAGTTGGTGTCTTGATACTCGTCGACCAAGACATACTGGAACCTTCGGGCATATTTCTCCCGCACGTCGTCATGCTCGTTAAAGAGTTTCCAAGTGAGCATGAGCAGATCGTCGAAATCCATGGCGGCGGCCTGTTGCAGCCGCTGCTGGTATATCTCATATATCTTGCCAACCTTGCCCATTCCGTCGCGCTCGTCCACATCCACCAATCGGCTGTCGGAAGCATACTGCATGGGGAAGACGAGCCGGTTCTTGGCCCGAGATATTTTGTTGTGTACGGAGGCTGCACTATACACCTTGTCGGAAAGCCCCAGCTCCTTCACGATGTTCTTGATGAGCGACCGGGAGTCAGCCTCGTCGTAGATGGAGAAAGAAGAGCGATAGCCGATGTGAGAGGCCTCAGCGCGCAGGATGTGGGAGAAGACCGAATGGAAGGTGCCCATCTGGAGCCCGCGGGCCTTGTCGCTGCCCACCAGGCCGACGATACGCTCGCGCATCTCCTTGGCGGCCTTGTTGGTGAACGTGAGGGCGAGGATGGTCCAGGGGGCAAGCCCCAACTCAAGCAGATGGGCTATCTTATAGGTCAGCACACGGGTCTTTCCCGAGCCGGCTCCAGCCACCACCAACTGCGGGCCATCAACATATTCAACAGCGGCCAACTGGCTGTCGTTGAGTTCTTTCTTTAAATCCATTGAACTAATTACTTTTTACGATGATTACGGTAGACTCCGCCAGAAGATGTGTTTGGGTCAAAATCCTCCCCCTCCTTGGGAAAAGAGGGAATGAACTGCATCTGGTGCTGAATCTGCACAGAGCGCCGCTTGATGTAGGGGGAGGGGTCCTTGGAGGAGAACTTCCGGGGATTGGGCAATGTGGCGGCTATCAGCGCGCACTGGGGGCGTGTGAGGTCGATGGCCTCCTTGTCGAAATGATGCTCCGCACAAGCCTCCACGCCGTAGATGCCATCGCCCATCTCTATGGAGTTGAGATAGACTTCCATGATGCGCTGCTTGCTCCACATCAGTTCGATGAGAAAGGTGAAGTATGCCTCAAACCCCTTGCGCACCCAACTGCGGCCCGGCCACAGGAAGACATTCTTCGCCGTCTGTTGCGAGATGGTGCTGCCGCCATGGATTCTTCCGCCATTGATGTTGTTTCTTGCGGCCTTCTCTATGGCGTTCATGTCGAACCCATGATGAAGAAGAAAACGCTGATCCTCACTCGCCATCACTGCCACGGGCATGTGGGGACTAATCTCATCCATGGGAACCCACGTGTGGTGCCACTTCAACGACTCGCCCTCACCAGCTTGCTGGAAAAGGCGTATCACCATGAGGGGCGTGACATAGACCGGCAGGAACTTGTAGACAACAACCGCCAAGATGGAAGAGGCCAGAAAAAGAGACAGCCCCCAACCCACAATCTTCTTCAATAGCTTCATTCAGAAACACACAAAGGGGAATGCTCTTCCGCAGCTGGAAGAACATTCCCTATGGTTTGACACTATTATCGCTAAGGCACTATCAATGTTACAATTGTCCATTGTTGGCCTTTTCCACGAGAGCTTGGGATGCATAGAGGTAGACCTCCACACGACGGTTTTGCTTGCGCCCCTCCACTGTGCTGTTGTCACCAACGGGCTCGGAGCTTCCCTTGCCCTCAACCTTCTGCACCTGGCTGGAAGAGACACCGCAACTGGTCAGATAGTTGTAGACGCTCTTTGCGCGGTTGTTGCTCAACGGAATGTTGATGCCGTCGTTGCCGGTGGAGTCTGTGTGGCCATAGATGTCAACGTAGCAGTCGGAGTTGTTCTTCAGCACATTGGAGAACTTGGCCAAGCTGTTCTTTGACGACTGGTTCAAGTCGGCCTTGTTGGTGGCAAAGAGAATGCCAGAGTCAAAGGTCACTTTCACTGCCTTCAAGCCGTTGGCATCCGTCACCTCCTCCACTTGGGCATCGGGCACCTGCTGGGCGGTCTCCTGGGCCACCTTGTCCATGTGGCGGCCAATGATGGCTCCTGTTCCCGCACCGACAGCGCCGCCAATGGCGGCTCCAATGGCAGCGCCCTTGCCATGGCCGGCAATGGCGCCGATGATGGCTCCCAAGGCGGCACCGCCTCCAGCTCCAGCCAAGGCGCCTGTGCCCTGCTTGGTGGAACAACCTACGAAAGTACTCGTCAATGTGAGGAAACAAAGTCCTACTGTTGCAATCTTAAAGTTCTTCATAATCGTATATTTTTTATCTCGTTTTACTTCTCTTTCGGGAGTCCACTTGCAAAGTTATTGTTTTTTTAGTAGCCAACCCCCACTTTTCCCAATATTTTTTATTACTTTTGCGCAAAGTTAAGACTTTCTTGGGTAACAGCAAAGGAAATATCCCTATTTTCTTTCGGCAAATCCCTACTCATGACAGGAAAATTGGAAAAAAGAAATAAGAAGAAATGGCAAAAGAATTAAAACAGTTGACCAAGCGCGCTGACAACTACAGCCAGTGGTACAACGACTTAGTGATGAAAGCAGATTTGGCCGAGCAGGCTCCCGTGCGCGGATGCATGATCATCAAACCTTACGGCTATGCTATCTGGGAGAAGATGCAAGCCGCCTTGGACGCTGACTTCAAGAAGGTGGGCGTGCAGAACGCCTACTTCCCACTGCTCATTCCAAAGAGCTTCTTCGCCCGCGAGGCTGAACACGTCAAGGGCTTCGCCAAGGAGAGTGCCGTGGTCACCCACTACCGCCTGAAAACCAGCGACGATGGCAAGGACATCATCGTCGACCCGACCGCCAAGCTCGAGGAGGAACTCATCATCCGCCCCACTTCCGAAACGATGGTCTGGAACACCTACAAAGGCTGGATCCACAGTTGGCGCGATCTGCCGATTCTCTGCAACCAGTGGTGCAACGTGATGCGCTGGGAGATGCGCACACGCCCCTTCCTCCGCACCTCAGAATTTCTTTGGCAGGAAGGCCACACAGCCCATGCCACAATGGAGGAAGCCCGCGAGCTGGCCAAGAAAATGCTCAACGTCTATGCCAACTTCGCCGAGAACGTGATTGCTGTTCCTGTGGTTCGGGGCGAGAAGAGCGAGACAGAGCGCTTCGCAGGCGCCGTTGACACCTACACCATCGAGGCGATGATGCAAGACGGCAAAGCCCTGCAGAGCGGCACGTCCCACTTCTTGGGCCAGAACTTCGCCAAGAGCTTCGACGTGACTTATCTGGACAAGGACAACAAGCCACAGTATGTCTGGGCCACCTCATGGGGTGTGTCCACGCGCCTCATCGGCGCCCTCATCATGGCACATAGCGACGACAACGGTCTGGTGCTTCCGCCCAAGGTGGCTCCCATCCAGGTGGTCATCGTTCCTATATATAAGAATGACGAGCAGCTGAAAGCCATCTCCGACAAGCTGCGGCCCGCCATCGAACAGCTGCGCGAGGCTGGTGTCAGCGTCAAATACGACGACGCCGACAACAAGCGTCCCGGCTTCAAGTTTGCCGACTATGAGCTCAAAGGCGTTCCCGTGCGCTTGGTCATGGGCGGACGCGACTTGGAGAACAACACCATCGAGATCATGCGCCGCGACACATTGGAAAAGGAAAGCGTCAGCTTCGACGGCATCGTTGACCGTGTGAAGAAGCTTCTCGAAGAGATCCAAGACAACATCTTCGAGAAGGCACGCAAGTTCCGCGACTCCCACATCTATCCTTGCGACAACTACGAGGATTTCAAGGAGCGCATCAAGGACGGCGGCTTCTTCCTCTGCCCCTGGGACGGCACAGCCGAGACCGAAGCCAAAATCAAAGAGGAGACCCAAGCCACAATCCGATGCATTCCCTACGGCTACGACCAGACACCCGGCACCGACATGGTGAGTGGGAAGCCCTCTGTGGCACGCGTCATCATAGCCCGCAACTATTAACAGATAACAGACGTTCAGGATGAGAACGCTGATTCTTTCATTGGTTGCCGTCTTCTTCCTCACTTCTTGTGGGGAGGGAGGCGGCAACAGTGACAAGATATGCGGCTTCGAAGTCGACAGCACTGTGGTCGACACCGTGGCGGCTCTCACCGACGACACCCATTCGCCCCATTGCGAGATACACCTCTGCCTGCGATATTTCCGCGGGCTGCGGCGGCTCAACGACGCAATGGCAAGCTCGGGCATCATCCTGCCCGAATACATCCCCAAGGGAAGGTTGCCCTTCGACCGATACGCCCAATCCATTGCACAGAACTGCATCAACGGCTGGCGCGAACAGTTTGTCCGCCTCTACAAGTCAGACCTGTCGAACGCCGACCAGTACAATTACACTTACAAAGTGTATTCAGAAACCCTGCAAGGTCCTGACTCCACGTTCTGCTATGTAGCCCACATCCTCTCCGGCAACGCCGACAACCGGCAATGGCACACCGTGGCCCGCAACTTCCATCTTCCGACAGCCCGTCACATCACGCTCGACGACATCTTCGTGCCCGGCTACAACAACGGTCTGCTACGCATCATCACACAGAAAATGATGGAACGCTTCGACGCCCGCAGCGAGCATGAATTGGGCGAGAAAGGAGTATTCGCCAACGACGGACCCTATCTTCCCGACAACTTCATTCTTCAAGACCATCGGATTGTGTTTATCTACGCCCCCGAAGAGGTGGCTCCCCGCGACGCCGGCGAACTGAGAATCGCGGTGGGCAAAAAAGAAATCAAGCATTTACTCAAAAATCAATGAATGAGATCCTGAAATATTTCCCTGATTTGAGCGAGGAGCAGCGCCGCCAATTCGCCGCTCTCTTCGACTTGTATGCTGACTGGAACGCGAAAATCAACGTCATATCCCGCAAGGACATCGACAATCTCTATGAGCATCACGTTCTCCATTCTCTCGCTATAGCCAAGCTCATCCGCTTCAAGCCAGGCACCGACGTGCTCGACTTCGGCACAGGGGGCGGTTTCCCCGGCATCCCACTCGCCGTCATGTTCCCCGAAGTCAACTTCAAGCTCATAGACGGGACGGGCAAGAAGATTATGGTGGCAACGGAGGTGGCCAAGGCCATCGGGCTGAAAAACGTCGCCGCCGAACACCTGAGGGGCGAGGACGAGCGTGGCCATTACGACTTCATCGTCTCACGGGCTGTCATGCAGCTTCCCGACATGTTCAAGCTCATGCGCAAGAACATATCCCGCCGGCAGCGCAACGCCCTCCCAAACGGCATCATCACCCTAAAGGGCGGAAGCCTAACCGAAGAAGTGAAACCCTACAAGAACATTGTCAACCTGCTCCCTCTTTCCGAATGGTTCAAGGAGGAGTGGTTTGTTGGCAAAAACATCATTTATCTCCCATGCTGAATATAGTACGTTTTGTTTGCAACCCTATTCAAGAGAACACATACGTGATGAGCGACGAGACCAACGAGTGCGTCATCGTCGACTGCGGCGCCTTCTTCCCCGAGGAGCGCAAGGCCATTGTCGAATACATCCGCAGCAACCACCTCGTGCCGAAGCACCTCATTGCCACCCATGGCCATATCGACCACAACTTTGGCAACAACACGATGTTCGAGGAGTTTGGGCTGCAGCCCGAGGTCCACGACGACGAGGCCCAGCTCATGGACACCCTGCCCGAGCAGGCCGAATCGTTCTGCAACATCACACTCGACTACGAGATGCCCGCCGTGGGCCGCTTCCTAAGCGCCAACGACAAAATATGTTTTGGAAGCCACACTTTCACCATCCTTGAGACACCCGGCCACACGCCCGGCAGCGTGTTCTACTATTGCAAGGAGGAGAATGTGGCCTTCTCCGGCGACACACTGTTCCACAACTCAGTGGGGCGCACCGACATTCCCGGCGGAAGCATGTTCCTGCTCATCCAAAGCCTGCGCGCCATCAGCCAACTTCCCGACGAGACACAAATCCTTCCCGGACACGGCGACTACACCACCATGGGCAAGGAGCAGACCTCCAATCCCTATCTCGACCGATAGATGGCAGAACTCTCAAAGACTGGCAAAATCATCCTCGGCATCGACCCGGGAACCAACGTCATGGGCTATGGACTCCTTAAAGTGGCGGGCAATAAGGCTTCGATGATGGCCATGGGAGTCATCGACCTGCGCAAGATGCACGATCCCTACTTGAGGCTGGGACGCATCTACCAGCGCGTGTTGGGAATCATAGAAGAGTACTTGCCAGACGAAATGGCCATCGAGGCTCCCTTCTTCGGCAAGAACGTACAATCCATGCTCAAGTTGGGACGAGCGCAAGGGGTCGCCATCGCAGCCGCCATCTGTCGCGACGTTCCCATCCACGAGTATGCACCGCTGAAAATCAAGATGGCCATCACCGGCAACGGCTCGGCCAGCAAGCAGCAAGTGGCCGACATGCTCCGCCGCATGCTCCACCTCAGCGACGACGACATGCCACGATTCATGGATGCCACCGACGCCCTCGGCGCGGCCTACTGCCATTTCCTGCAGATGGGACGCCCCCAAAGCGAGGCCAAAGGCTACAGCAGCTGGAAGGACTTTGCCACACGCAACAAAGACCGTATCGCCCATCAATAATAAATCTTAAAAGTTGTGGCCGCTGTGTATCTTTATTGCCAAATCAAACGTTATATCGTAATCATTCAAACAAGAAAAAAGATATGAAAAAGACAATGATTGCATTGCTGATGCTCTGCCTCACCACCTTGAGCGCCAACGCACAGCAGGTATACAAAGAAGTTTACCGACTCTCGAAGAAGATTGCCGACAGCACGCAGCTCGACATCGAGACCCGCAAGATTGCCACGTTCAAAGTGGACGCCCTGGAATACATGGCCATGAAAGCCAGCGAGGTGATGCCCGACAGCAGCATGACGATGCTCGACCGCCAGGCCTACGCGCTCTACGACTTCATCGACACCTTCACACAGCGCTTGGCAAAGGCCACCAAAACCAGCCAAAAAGACGAGGTCATCGCCGTCTACCGCAATGCCAGCATCAACAACCCATGGTTCAACGATTCTGACAAGGACCTGGTGTGGAGCTATTACAACAACGCCAACTATATCACACAGTTCTCGCTCGACACCAACTGGGAGAAAGCCGATGCGCAGGTGAAAAGCAGAAGATGGTGACATTAATGTCCCCATCTTTTCGCTATGTCGATAAAAAACAGTAATTTTGCACGAAAAATCAAACAACAGCTATAAATTATGAGCAAACAAACAGAAAAGATTAAAGAGCTTCTCGCCAAGCGCGAGCAGGCACGCCTCGGTGGTGGGGAGAAAGCCATCGAAAAGCAGCATGCCCGTGGCAAATACACAGCCCGTGAACGTATTGATATGCTCGTCGACAAAGGCTCGTTCGAAGAGTATGACATGTTCAAGCTTCACCGCTGCCATAATTTCGGCATGGAGAAGAAGCAGTTCTTGGGCGATGGCGTTGTGGCCGGCTCTGCCACCATCGACGGTCGCCTCGTCTATGTCTATGCACAGGACTTCACTGTCAACGGCGGCTCTCTTTCCGAAACCATGAGTCAGAAAATCTGCAAGGTGATGGATATGGCCATGGCCAACGGCGCGCCTGTCATCGGCATGAACGATTCTGGTGGTGCTCGTATTCAGGAAGGCATTTCCGCCCTCGCTGGCTACGGTGAGATTTTCGAGCGCAATATCTTGGCCTCTGGCGTCGTGCCGCAGATTTCCTGCATCATGGGCCCCTGCGCGGGTGGAGCTGTCTACTCTCCTGCCCTGACCGACTTCATCTTCATGACTGAGGGAACGAGCTACATGTTCCTCACAGGCCCCAAAGTGGTGAAGACTGTCACGGGTGAGGACATCGACTCCGAGCATTTGGGCGGGGCCAGCGTGCATGCCAGCAAAAGCGGTGTGACAAGCTTCACGGCCAAGACCGAGGAGGAATGCATGGAAATGCTGAAGACGCTCCTCAGCTATCTGCCGTCGAACAACGCGGAGGAGGCTCCCCGTGTGGAATGCACCGATCCCATCAGCCGCACAGAGGACTCACTCAACGAAATACTGCCCGACGACCCCAACAAGGCATACGACATGTACAAGGTCATCACGGCCATCACCGACAATGGAGAGTTCTTCGAGGTGCAGCCCAAGTTTGCCAAAAACATCATCACGGGCTTTGCCCGCTTCAACGGCCAGAGTGTCGGCATTGTCGCCAACCAGCCCTCAGCCTACGCCGGCGTGCTCGATGTGAACGCCTCGCGCAAGGGCGCACGCTTCGTGCGCTTCTGCGATGCTTTCAACATTCCCATTGTCTCTTTGGTCGACGTGCCTGGATTCCTTCCTGGAACCGGACAGGAGTACAATGCAGTCATCCTCCACGGTGCGCAGCTGCTCTACGCCTACGGTGAGGCCACTGTGCCCAAGATTACCGTAACACTACGCAAGAGCTATGGCGGCTCCCATATTGTGATGGGCTGCAAGCAACTCCGCAACGACCTCAACTACGCATGGCCCACGGCAGAGATTGCCGTGATGGGTGCCTCGGGAGCTGTGGCCATCCTTTGCGGCAAGGAAGCCAAGAAGGTGAAGGAAGAGGGTGGCGATGTCGGCCAGTTCCTCGCCGAGAAGGAAGAGGAGTACACCGAGACGTTTGCCAATCCGTATCAGGCTGCCCAGTTCGGCTATATCGACGATGTCATAGAGCCGCGCAACACGCGCTTCCGCATCTGCCGCGGCCTGGCCCAGCTGGCCCACAAGCGCATGACACTCCCCGCAAAGAAGCACGGATGCATGCCGATGTAATTCCAAAAACTCCCAGAATCATGGACAAGAACATTTTTGCTGCCATCGCAATGGCGCTCTACGAATACCAAGGCAACAACGTGCACGAGAAGGAGAGTGGCATCATCACCATCAAGCCCAAGCAGACAATGTGGGATGCTAAGTTCCTCTCGTTCACAGCCAAGCCCTAATTCAAAACAAGCAACATCCAAAAATGAAAGAATTCAAATACACAATCGACGGTAAAGAATACAAAGTCGAGATTGGAGAAATAAATGAAGACACCTACACCGCTAAGGTGAAAGTCAACGGTGAGAACTTCGAGGTGGGTATGGAGAAGCCGACAGAGCAGGAGAAAAAGAAAGTGGTTCTCGGCAAGCCCTCCCAGGCTGCCTCTGATGAAGAGCAGGCAGCTCCAACCGCTGGTGTCAACACGCAGAATGCCGTGAAGGCTCCCCTGCCTGGAACCATCACAGGAATCAATGTGGAAGTGGGACAGGAAGTGAAGGCAGGCGACACCCTCGTGGTGCTTGAAGCCATGAAGATGGCAAACAACATTGAAGCCGAGAAGGACGGCAAGGTGACAGCCATCTGCGTGAAAGTGGGCCAGGCCGTCATGGAAGAGGACCCGCTCGTGGTGGTGGAATAAGACACCTATGCATATTAGCCAAAAGGCCGGTAGCCCATCAGCTACCGGCCTTTTGTGGTTTTTCGGCTGAGGGAACACTTCCGTTCCAACCCTCAAATACTATTGACCCATATCGTCCAACTCGCCTTCCCGCACTGTCTATCTCGCTTCACCGTCATATCCCGTGCGTTGCCACGTCTTGTCCTGTGCATCGACTACAAACGGATGGACCAAAACACCTTGCACGCACTTTAGTGGAAACACTGGCGCAGGCAATTGGTGGTATAGGCGTAAGGCAAATAAGCCAGCGACGGAACAGCCTTGGTCAGGATGAGACTGGCCTTGCGTCCAACGGTGATGCTGCCATAATCGCGACTCAATCCCATGGCGTAAGCACCATTGATGGTCACTGCGTTGAGTGCTTCCTCAGGCAACAGCCTCATCTTCATGCAAGCCAGCGACATCACAAACTTCATGTCGCCCGAGGGTGTGGAACCAGGATTGTAGTCGCTGGCCAAGGCCACACCCAATCCCGCGTCAATCATGCTGCGGCATTTGGCGTAGGGCATGTTGGAAAAGAAAGAGGTGCCTGGAAGGGCCGTGGGCATTGTGGCCGAAGCCTTCAACATGGGAATGTCGCTTTCAGGCATGCTCTCCAAGTGGTCGACCGACAAGGCATGGCGGTTGACTGCCACACGCAACCCCTCACCGGCTGCAAGCTCGTCGACATGCACCTTAGGCCTCATCCCATATTTGGCGGCGGCATCGAGTATACTATCCATCTCCTCGGGAGTGAAGAAGCCCTCATCGCAGAACACGTCGACGAAGTCTGCCAGACGTTCGCGTCCCACCTCGGGCAGCATCTCACGTATGAGCATGTCGACATACTCTGCCTGCCGACCCAAATACTGGCGCGACACAGCGTGGGCGCCGAGAAAGGTGGAGACAACCTTGATGGGAGCAGACTCGCTGACACGCCTTATGACGCGGAGCATCTTCAACTCGTCATCCGTGTTGAGTCCGTAGCCACTCTTGATTTCCACACATCCTGTTCCCTTAGCCTCAATCTCCTCTACACGCTCCATGGCTTGGCGATAGAGTTCGTCCTCAGATGTGAGATGAAGCAGGTCGGCGGAATTGAGGATTCCCCCACCCCGCCGGGCAACTTCGGCGTAGCTCAGTCCACGAATCTTGTCCACCCACTCCTGCTCACGCTGCCCTGCGTAGACCAGATGTGTATGGCTGTCACAAAACGCTGGGAGCAACATGCCTCCCATGGCGTCAACGCTCTCGTCGAAAGTCTCCTCGCGCGGACAGGCGTCCATGGCACCGAAACCCTCAATGACACCATCGCGCGAAACCAGCCATGCATTGTCGAGCGAGAAGGGGCTGCTCATCTCCCCGCCATTCAGCCGCAGACAATCTTTAGGCCGTATGCCAAAGATTGTCTTGATGTTATAGATGATTCTTCGCATAATAAAAGAAAAGCCCGCTCCCAGTCCTCACTCTAAGGAGAAGGGTAAAAGGCCTTGTCTGGAATGGGCCAGACCTTACTGGGAACGGGCTGAAGTGATGGATTTAACAAAAAAAGTTTATGAGTCCAACTTTTCCGTACGCAGGAATTCGACCGACTTGGCGATGTAGGGGTACATCACGGCATCCTTGTCGATAAACGGCACGACCTTGCGGTAGTCATTGAAAATGCGCTCCACGGCGGGCGACGACTTAAGCGGGCGGCGGAACTCCAGAGCCTGTGCTGCATTGAAGAGCTCGATGGCAAGGACACGCTCGGTGTTGAGAACGACGCGATAGAGCTTGGTTCCCGCATTGGCGCCCATGCTCACGTGGTCCTCCTGACCCTGTGATGTTGGTATGCTGTCTACAGAAGACGGCATGCAGAGCGTCTTGCTCTGGCTCACGATGCTGGCCGCCGTATACTGAGTTATCATGAAACCACTGTTCACTCCTGGATTGGCCACAAGGAAACTGGGCAGTCCACGGGTGCCGGAAACAAGCTTGTAGATTCGGCGCTCGGAGATATTGGCCAACTCAGACATGGCGATGGCCAGGAAGTCCATGGGCAGGGCTATCGGCTCTCCATGGAAATTGCCAGCCGAGATGATGAGGTCATCGTCGGGACACACCGTAGGATTGTCGGTTGCGGCATTGATTTCTATGTCGGTCACATTCTGCACATAGCGCACGGTGTCCTTCACCGAGCCATGCACCTGCGGGATGCAGCGGAAAGAGTAAGGATCCTGCACGTATTTCTTGGGCTGCCGTATCAGCTCGCTACCCTCAAGAATCTTCGAGATATGCTCTGCCGTGTCGAGCTGTCCCTGATGAGGACGCACCAAATGCACGGGCCGCAGGAACGGGTCTATGCGACCGTCGTAGGCATCAATCGACATAGAGGCGATATAGTCGGCCCAATTGCTGAGCTTTGTAGCCTGGATGATGGACCAGCAGCAGAAAGCGGCCATGTTCTGGGTGCCGTTGAGCAGGGCCAGTCCCTCTTTTGATGCGAGCTTCACAGGCTCCCAGCCCATCAGCTGCGTCACCTCGGCACCGCTCATGCGCTTGCCTTGATACTCCACCTCGCCCAAACCCACAATGGGCAGACAGAGGTGGGCCAGAGGTACCAAATCGCCGGAGCTGCCCACAGAGCCTTGCATATACACGATGGGATAAATCTCATTGTTGAAGAAATCCACCAAGCGCTGCACGGTATCGAGCTTGCAGCCGGAATAGCCGTAGGACAGAGACTGGATCTTCAAGAGAATCATAAGCTTGACAATCTCGTTGGGCACACGCTCGCCGATTCCGCAGGCATGGCTCATCATTAGATTGATCTGAAGCTGTGACAGTTGGTCGTCGCTGATGGAGATATTGCAGAGCGAGCCAAAACCGGTAGTCACGCCATAGATGGGAGTCGTCGACGAGGCAATTTTCTCGTCGAGATACTCACGGCATCTGGTGATGCGGTGGATGGCATCTTCGCCCAACTTGAGTTTGTAGTTGCCACGCAGGATTTCCCACACAGTATCGAGGGTCAGGTGGCCTGCACTGATTTCATGTATGTTCATAGCAATGGAAATGATAGTCCCACCCGGCATTCGTTGTCCAACGACAATAGGAATACCAAATCTGCATAGTGCGATGTCAGAGTCGAGATGGCCAAGCGATTGCCAAGGATGGGACTTTGTTTGTTGTGTGATTGATTTGTTTGAAGTTAATATTTTCCCGCAGCCTTCTTCCGACGGGGCAAGCCGCGACCTGCCGTCTGCGGGTTAGTTCTCAGAGGAGGCTATTCCGTCGATGCAGCTGTTGATGATGTCGTCGTCGGCCAAATGAGGCATTGTGACCGTAAGGTCGGGTCTGCGCTCCATCTCGCGCTTGATGGCATCCATCGAACCCGTGTTGCGCGCCCAAGAGCGGCGTGCAATTCCGTTGTTGACATCCCAGAAGAGCATCTCCTTGATGTTGTCATCGCTCTGAACAGAGCCATCGACCACCATTCCGAAGCCGCCGTTGACCACTTCGCCCCAGCCAACGCCTCCGCCATTGTGGAGACTCACCCAGGTGGCGCCGCGGAACGAGTCGCCGATGACGTTCTGCACAGCCATATCGGCACAGAACTGCGAGCCATCGTAGATGTTGCTGGTCTCGCGGAAAGGAGAGTCGGTTCCGCTCACGTCGTGATGGTCGCGTCCCAACACCACAGGAGCCTTCAGCCGGCCGTCTCTCACAGCCTCGTTGAAAGCCAACGCTATCTTGGTGCGGCCCTCGCAGTCTGCATAAAGGATGCGTGCCTGCGAGCCAACGACAAGGTGGTTCTTGCCAGCCTCGCGAATCCAGTGGATGTTGTCGTCGAGCTGATGCTGTATGTCCTCGGTGGCATGCTGGCGCTCATCGGTGAGCACTTGCTCGGCCAGCTTGTCGGTTAGGGCGAGGTCGTCGGGGTCGCACGATGTGCAAACCCAGCGGAATGGTCCAAAGCCGTAGTCGAAGAACATTGGCCCCATGATGTCCTGCACGTATGACGGATAGCGGAACTTGCCGTCAGGCAACAGAATGTCAGCTCCGGCACGCGACGACTGCAACAAGAAGGCGTTGCCATAGTCGAAGAAGTACATGCCACGCTGGGTGAGCTGATTGATGGCAGCCACCTGCCGACGCAAGGAAGCCTCCACTCGCTTCTTGAACTCATCGGGGTCATCGGCCATCATCTTCTTGCTCTCCTCAAGCGACAAGCCTACGGGATAGTAGCCGCCAGCCCACGGATTGTGGAGCGAAGTCTGGTCGGAGCCAAGGTTCACCTCAATATCCTCCTTGGCCAGACGCTCCCAAAGGTCGACGACATTGCCCTGATAAGCCATCGACACCACGCGCTTGTCGGCCAAAGCTGCGCGTATGGACTTCATCAGCTCGTCGAGGTTGTCGTGGATTTCGTCCACCCATCCCTGCTCATAGCGCTTCTGCACAGCCTTGGGATTGATTTCGGCCACCACGCTCACCACCTTTGCTATGTTGCCGGCTTTGGGCTGTGCGCCGCTCATGCCACCAAGACCGGAAGAAACAAACAATGGAATCTGGTTCGTGGCGTGGCGGTCGGGGTCGTGCATCACTCTGCGCGCGGCATTCAGCACCGTGATGGTGGTGCCGTGGACAATGCCCTGCGGACCAATATACATATAAGAGCCAGCCGTCATCTGTCCATACTGGCTCACGCCCAAGGCATTGTCGCGCTCCCAGTCGTCGGGCTTGGAGTAGTTGGGGATGACCATACCGTTAGTGACTACCACTCTCGGCGCACGCTTGTGCGAGGGGAAGAGGCCTAAGGGATGGCCCGAATACATCACAAGCGTCTGCTCATCTGTCATCTCGCTCAAGTATTTCATCACGAGGCGATACTGAGCCCAGTTCTGGAAGATGGCTCCGTTGCCGCCATATATGATTAGCTCATGAGGATGTTGCGCCACACTTGGATCGAGATTGTTCTGAATCATAAGCATGATGGCAGCGGCCTGCTCCGAGCGGTGCGGGTAATCGCTGATAGGACGCGCTTTCATCTCATAGCGCGGACGGTAACGGTACATATAGATACGCCCGTACTTGTGGAGTTCCTCTGCAAACTCGGGAGCGAGCGTGGCGTGGAACTTCTTGGGGAAATAGCGCAGAGCATTGCGCAAGGCAAGTTTCTTCTCTTCGTAGGTCAGTATGTCCTTGCGCTTTGGAGCATGGTTGATTGACGTGTCGTATTTTTGTGGTTCTGGCAGATAGTCGGGGATACCGGCTCTAATCTCAGCTTGAAATTCTTCTATTGTCATAGACTGTTGGTTATTGGTTCATATATAAATAAGGTATAGTTGGGGTGCAAAAGCCCCACCTTTGTCGCAGGCATAGAGCCGCACCTCCTCCCCGAAGAGGAGGCGCAGCGCGAGCTATGCAATCCTACCCATTGATTTTGGCGTCAACGATAGCGGAGATGGCAGCCTCCTCAGCGTCAGCCTTGGCTGCAATTTCGTTGGCCTCGTCGATGAGGCGTTGTGCCGTGGCCTTGTCCTTGAGCGAGGAAGCATTGATCCTCACGTTCATAGAGGCTCCCCTTACGGCGGCACGGGCAGCGAGGGCTCCCACGCCAGCATCGGAGACGCTGTTGGGATTGCCTATCTCGGCCATGGCGCGGCAAATCTCGAAAGCCTTGAACGACTCGCGCATGGTATCCAACGGCACTTCCGAGGCATAGAGCGTGGCAGCTTGTATGGCCTCGGAGCGAGCCTGCTTCTCCTCAGGAGTCCCCTTGGGCATGCCAAAGGCATCCATGATGCGGTTGAAGGCTGCGGTGTCCTCATCGATGAGATGAAGCAACGAGTCGACCAGCACCTGGCCTTTCTCTGCCCACTGGCTGAACTCCTGCCAGCGGTCGTCCCATCCGCGCTTGTGGGCAGACAGGTTGGCCACCATCGTACCCAAGGCGGCACCCAACGCACCCATGCAGGCGGCAATCGTTCCACCACCCGGGGCAGGACTCTCGCGCGAAGTCTCTTGGGCGAACTCCTTTACAGTGAGGTCGGCCAACCGCTTGACGGGGTGGGCATCCTCAAGCAGATACTCGATGACTTTCTCGCGGGGATTGAAAGGCTTGAGGTCGTCGAGGCTCATCGACTTGATGGCCATCTTAACGATATCCTCCTCAGGTATGCCCGTTGAGCGTTGCTGCTTCTCCAAGAAGTAGCGTCCAGCCTCTGTGAGCACGCGCTTGGGGATGAGACCTACTATCTCCGTACCCGTGACTCTCACGCCACGAGCGGCAGCGGCTCGACACACCTCGTCGAAAGCCACATGCAGGGGCGTGACATTGATATTGGTGATATTCATCGACACTTGGGCAATACCGTATTCGTCGATAAACCAGCCAATGGCCTTTGTCGACTTCAGTGTACCCGGCTGCATGATGGGCTCACCGTTCTCGTCTTTCAACACCTTGCCGGTAAGTTTTCCACCCTCACGCATAGGTCTGCCCTTCTCGCGCACATCGAAGGCGATAGCATTGGCGCGCCTTGTTGAAGTGGTGTTCAGGTTGAAGTTGACCGCGATGAGGAAGTCGCGCGCGCCGACAGCCGTACAGCCCGTACGTGCCAAGGCTTCGTCCCAAGGTCGGACACCGAAGTCGGGCTGCTCCTCCTTTTGTGTCATGCGGTCGGGCAGTCCTTCATACTCGCCATTACGGCAAATGGCCAGATTGTGGCGCGGCTCTGTATAGGCGGCAGCCTCATAGCAGTAGCACGGAATGCGGAGCTCTTTGGCGATGCGCTCGCCAAGCTTCCGGGCCATCTCGGCGCAGTCCTCCAACGTGACACCGCTCACAGGAACAAGCGGCAACACGTCGGTGGCGCCCATACGGGGATGGGCACCGTGGTGCTGGCGCATGTCAATAACTTTGGCAGCTTGGGCGACAGCCCTGAACGCAGCCTCGCAGACATCCTCAGGAGAACCCACGAATGTGACCACAGTCCGATTGGTGGCCTCACCGGGGTCTACGTCGAGCAGACGCACGCCCTTGACGCCTTTGATGACTTCCGTGATGGAATTAATCTTCTGCATGTCGCGTCCCTCGCTGAAATTGGGAACGCACTCAATGAGCTTTTTGTTTTGATCCATTGGTTAACAGTTGGCTATAGTAATATGATTGATGGTTCAATATTACATCTTTTTTTTGATACGGGCAAATATTTTGGATTAAAATTTAATAATTGACGCATTTTGGTCAAAGAATTGCAGTCTTTGGCGTTTATTTTTGCCATAAAGGGGATAGAGACAGTCCTCATCCACGTTTAAAAGTGCAAACGCGGGAGTCTTGTTTTGCCGCCTATGTCCAGAACTCCGACTGTCCTGTGGGCCTCATGCAACCTCCACATTTTGGGCATGTCCGCTTGTCCCATATCTTGATGCGGTTGCTGCCACAACGCAGGCACAGCCGTCCCACCTCAGTGGTAAACGACGGGGCCACCTGCCCTATTCCGCCACCAACGACAAGATTCTGTATGGTGCGGCAGTCGGGACAGCTCACTGCGGTGATGTGCTGTCCGAAAAGCCCCTTACCTTCATACACGTCGGCCTCGTAGCCGCATTTGCTGCATTTATAAGTTACCTTTTGCGACATAGAAATCCAAGTATCTTTTGGCCACCATCTTATAGTCGTGGTGGCGGCGGATGTATTCAATGCCCTGGCGCTTCAGCCGTCCAATCCTTTCCGGGTGCAGCACAAGCTGCTCCAACTGGCTATACACGCTCTCCTCGTTGGGCTGCACGTTGACGATAGGGCGCAGGCGTTCCTCGCCCAGTATCTCATAGTTCTCGGGTTCTCCCCCACCCACACAGATGATGCCCCTGCTCATGGCCTCCAAAGGATTCATCGATGGAGTGTAGCTATAGAGCTGGTCGAGAATGGCATCGCTGCCATTCATCATTTCCACATATTCCTTGAAAGGGACATTCTCTGCCACACGCAGCTCCACCCTCTCGGGGTAGCGGGAGGCCAACCGACGCGCGGCGGCAAGCATGATGTCGGTACCCTTATACGCAGCCCGCTCACGGTTGACGCCTATGAAGAGCCGTATCTTGTCGCCCGGCAGCTTGTCCTTTATTATGCCAACATCAGGCTTGGGCTTAATGGGAAAGGGAATGAAAGTTGTCTTGTCGGGAAACAGCGGCTGGTAGCAAACCTTGTATTCATAGAGTCCGGCGATGATGCCGTCGCAGTCGGCAGCGATGGTCTTGTTGAGCCTCTCCTTGGCCGTACCCACCCAGTCGCGACGCTCTTTCTCAGCGTCGGGATTATGGCGCAGTTGATTGCCTATATTGAAATCGCTGTAGCGGAGGGGCTTCCTCGTGTCGTTCTCATGCACCCAATAAAAGTCCATGCCGAAGGCACCGAGAAACATGGCACGGTTGTGGCGGCGCAGATACCTATAGACAGGGAAGATGCGCTCGGCCTTCAACTCAAGGAACATGGGGTTGATGAGCTGCACCACATCATAGCCTCTCAGGATGGGCTTGACGAAATGAAGCTTGGCCACATACTCCAGCCCACCGAGCCATCCCGGCTTGCGCACGAGGTCGATGTCGCGGGGATAGTTCTTGAAGAAGTCGCCGTTGGAGAGCACAGTGACATCATGTCCCAGGGCCCTGAGTCCCTCGGCCAGCGTCCAATGCACATTGCTGTATTCGCCCATCAGAAGAATCTTCATAGTCCTCGTCTCCCCTATCTGATGAGCATGAGCATCGTGTCGCGTCCCAGCTTGGTATCGATGGCCTTGCGGAACAACTGGTACTTGCGCGTATAGTTCTTGTCGGGCAAGGGATAGAGGCCGCGGTCGCGGAGTCTCTCCATGGTCTCTTCCAGATGGCGTCGGCTGTGGGTGAGCTTGATGGTGTTGTAGAGATAGTCCATCGTGAGCTGCGCTATCCGCCGTTCCAAGGCCGCCTTGCCATCAACAGGCAGCTTGCCCGCCACATCCACCAATCGGCCGATCACCCGCTCCATGTCCATCAGCCGGCGAAGGTGGTGGTTCCCACTCTTCTTGTGGATGATGGATTCCTTGCGCTGACGGTAGTAATAGGCCGCGCAGTCGCCGGAGAAGATACGCTGGGCGCGCAGCACCAACAGCGGGGTGAACTCCTCGTCCTCATGGAGCGTCTTGGGGGTGAAGCGCAAGTCGCCGAGGATGGAACGCCTGAAGATATAGCCACAGGCCGAGCCATAGAGGTTGTTGTCGCGCATATACTGCGCCCCGTCCACAGGACCATCGTAGGAGAAGGAAGTCTTTTGGTTGGCGGAATCGGAGAGCTTGAACAAGACCATGTCGGGATTGTGGAATCTCACCAAGTCGAGGCAATGCTCGTAGGGGGCTGCGATAATCATATCGTCGCCGTCGACAAACTGGATGTAGTCGCCCGAGGCCACGCGGAGACCCATGTTGCGTGCCGCGGAGAGCCCGCCATTGGGCTGCCTCAGGTAGAGGATGTCTTCAGAAGTCTCAAGCAAGTCTTCGAGCGGACTCATGTCGGAACCGTCGTCGATGACGATGACCTCTCGCTCGGTGGGCCTAAGGGAAAGTCTCAGGATGCTGTTGACGCATTCCACGAGCAGCCCCACGGGCAGGTTGAATGTAGTAATGATGAACGATATTTTCATGGCTCTCGCTACAATTTGAATTTCACGTTCTGGTAACCTACGAGACGGTCCGTGCGGTCGCCGTTTCCCCGGTAGTACACCAGTGCCTGGTAGGTGTTCTCCGTCTGATAGAAGTTGCCCTCCGCAAGCAAGGGGCTCGCCTTGCCGTCTGATCCGACCGACAGGTATTGATAGCTGTAATAGCCCTGCTTCAAGGGTACGGCCACCTCATAGCTCTGGCTTGCCTGATTGTACTCCAACTTGAATTTGGAGACAAACCAGTCGTTGGTCCAGACACCATTGAGATAGATGCCGTCAGACTGCGGAGGGGCCATCAGGCGAAAATGGACCAAGGCGTAGTCGCTTGCCACATCGTTCTCCACGTTGTCGCTGTTGCGTATATAGAAAGCACCATTGGCATCCTCGTCATAGACATAGTTCTTGCGCGGCTCGTCGGTCCACACGTAAGCTTGGTATTGACGTCCATCCCAATGGATGTTCTCCAGGCCCATTGTCGTGTGGTTCATGTCGAGCATCTCGAACTTGCGGTATTCGTTGCCGCCGGGGAAAATCAGCTGGCGGCAGTGCTGCCACCTCAGACCCTCGTTGGTGACATATTGAGGCTGGGAGTTCCACACGGCGTTGTCCCATCTTCCGTTCTGCAGCACTACGGTCTTGATTTGCCGCCGATAGTCGGTGATGTTGAACGCATCGTTGTATCGCAGGTCCATCTCCACCTGCTGGTGCCGGTTGTTCACGTCGACGTCGGTGTTGGTAACGACGCCGAGCCCCACCCCCATCACCGGTTCCACCACCATGAAGCAAGCCGTGAAGGCCACGTTGTCCTCATCGTTGCCGTCATAGACCACGAGTTTGTAGTTGCCGCTCATCTTCATGCGGCATTGCGGGTTGGGAAGACTCAGCCGGTAGTGTGTGTAGAAGGTGTTGGTGTTGATGGACTGGGAAATGTCGTCGATGGTGTTGCCCTCGCTGAAGCCCTCGCAGTAGTCGCTGGTGAAGAGCTGGTCCGATGGAGTCCAGTCGGCCTCACAATGGATGAGCTTGTAGCAGTAGCGGGTATAGTCGTGGGTGAGGTCGTCGAAGGAGATGTTGAGGGGCGTGGAGCCGTCAAGGTTGACCACGGGCATGGACAGCCAGTCGTCGCCGGCCACAACCTGCAGTGAGGCTATGCGGTCGTTGAGAATCTCATTTCGCTGGCCCGCCGAATGCTGTGAGGCCAACAGGAACATTGCTGCGATAAGTGATAGTCTCATCATACTCAGTCAGAAGAAAAGAAATGGTTGTGCCGAAGCACAACCATTCAGCGTTAGATTGTTTTATTTATTTATAAAGCCTCGTCGTCAGGTCTCTCCATACGGTGTTTGGCCATTGGCCGATGATGCTTTTGCTGGAGCCAGCGTGCCTTTCGCTCTTCGTAGTCGCGCTGACGACGCTCAAGAAAATTGTCTGCCATCACTTGAACTTGCTGTATATCACGGTGAGCCTCACGGGGCGCGTCGTGCCGCTTCCACCAACAAGGCGAGTGCTCGTGAGCGACATGTCGTGGACAACAGAGGTGATATAGGCCGACTGGTTCACCGTCGTGGTGGTTGTGCTGACAGGCACGACGATGGCCTTGTTCCAGTCTGCCGACAATCCCTTCCTCGTCTTCATGAATCTCACCAAACCAGATATATTGTTAAACGTGTAGGTGTTGTCGGTGCTGCTGTAGTTGGCCAGGAATGTATACCGGCTGTTGGCTATCTCCTTGTTCTCGAAGAAGGAGTAGAGGCTGTCCTTGGGGACAATCAGCACCGTTGAGGGCGGATTGAGGGCATAGTCGCTTGTAGTCTCCGAATTGATGCGCTGCAGCACGAGCCGCGCGCTGCTGATGCTGTCATGGCTGTGGGAGCCGCCCAAGATCTCGTCCACGGGGAAAGTAACCTCCGTGAAGATGCCGGCGGGTGTCTTCAGATAGGTGCAGCTGTTGTCGGCGGCCAGACGGTCGACGACGCCCTTGTCGTTGGTTATGGTCGAGGCCTGCAACACCTCTTCCGTGCCATCGAGCGACGCGTATACGGCGCCCACGCTGTCGTTCTGCTGATAGTCATAATAGGTCAGCAGCCTCACAGAGTTGATGTATGCCATAGAGCCCAGTCCGCTGACATGCTTGATGAACACGCCGGGAATCACATGGTTGGCCAAGGCCACAGAGTTCTTGAAGTATTCGGGATGGCTGTAATACATCCTCATGAGGTAAGTGCCGAAATTGTTGTAGGTCACGCCGTTCTTGTCGGTGTAAGGGTCGTTGAGCGGAATGCGGAAATAAGGCACATAGTTGGAGTTGTAGCGTTCGGAGGTGCTCTGCGAGAGGTTGGTGATGGAATACACCTTGTCCACGGCGAATCCATTCTTGCGGATCAGGCCTGCCTTCATGGGGTCGAAGTCTGAATAGTAGTTGGTTCCCTCCACCATGGGCTTGTCCATCTCATACACGCGGGCCTTCATGGAGGCAAGCGAGTCGCCATAGAAGTTGGAATAATAGAACAACAGCTCGCAGGAGTCGGCGCTGACGTCGCCTTTCCATTCGCTCTTGATGAAGTCGCGGTTCATGAATAGGCTGTAATCCTCAATCACATGAAACTGGGTCATAAAGTCACCTTCCACGTAAGCTCCGGTCTCAGGGTCCTTGATTCTGCCCAAATAGCCTGTGGTGTTGCGCGACAGCACAGAATCGGCCACCACCGACTGCGTGGCCACCACGAAAGTGTCGGTGCCCGTCTCTATGGCGTCACCGCAGCCAATCAGCGAGCCGCCGATGGTGTCGGTGGTGTCGTCACAAGAAAAGAGAGTGAGAAGAGCCACAGCGAGGCCGGCAATATATTTGATGCTCATAAGAAAATTGTCAATCTTCTGTTTGTCGTTACTGACACATGCCGGTCAGTCCTGAATGATTTGTTTGTAAAACTCAGAGTAAGCCGACCCAAAGTCCTCACCGGGATAGTCCATCACCGGCAGGTCCTTGCCCTTGGCATACTGAAGCAGGTCGGCATTGACGTCGGCGCTGGCCTGCACCACGGCGTCGCTGAAGTCGACGGCCAACTTGCCCAGCTCCATGAAGTCGAACTTGTCGTTGTAGCCTTTCAGCAGCTCGGCTGTCGCCGACTTGAACACGACGTTCTGCTTGAAGCCGTCGCTGAGGCCACCCTTCAGTTGGCTCGTGAAGAGCGAGGTCACCACCTTGGAGTTGGCGAACGAGGGCTCGTCATGATAGGCTGTCTTCACATAGAGAGGCACCACGGCACTCATCCAGCCTTGACAGTGGATGACGTCTGGAGTCCAGCGCAGCTTCTTAACCGTCTCCAGCACGCCGCGCGCGAAGAAGATGGCACGCTCGCCGTTGTCGGCATACTCGTTGCCGGCATCGTCGGCCGTCATGGCCGCACGCTTCATGAAGTAGTCGTCATTATCAATGAAATACACTTGGATGCGCGACGTGGGAATACTGGCCACCTTGATGATCAATGGATGATCGGTATCATTGATGATGAGATTCATCCCCGAGAGTCTTATCACCTCATGTAACTGGCCGCGACGTTCGTTGATGTTTCCCCATTTGGGCATGAATGTCCGGATTTCAAACCCGTCGCTCTGGGTCTTCTCCGGCAACAACTTACCCATCCGGGACATTTCTGTCTCTGGCACATAAGGGATGATTTCCTGGTTGATGAATAATACTTTTTTAGCCATAATGCACTCTATTAACATTGCAAAGTTACTAAAAAAAGTTGAGAAAAACGCACCTGCTCGCGACAAAACCTTTTTTAGAAAGATTTATTGGCATATTTTCATAATATTTCTTTCTTATTCAACAAAAAAGTTGTTACTTTGCACTTGATAAAACAATACACGATGAAATTATTCGAAAAGATTGTAGACCTTCAGAACGAACTCTTCGAAGTGCGCAAAGAAGGTAAGAAGATTGGTTTGGTGCCCACCATGGGAGCTCTGCATCAGGGTCACGCCTCACTCGTGAAGCGCAGCGTGGAAGACAACGATGTCACCGTCGTCTCCGTCTTCCTCAACCCCACTCAATTCAACGACAAGGGCGATTTGGAACGCTACCCGAGAAATTTGGATGCCGACTGCAAACTTTTGGAAGAATGCCATGCCGACTATGTTTTCGCTCCGTCGGTGAAGGAGATGTACCCCACTCCCGACAAGCGCCACTTCGACTTCCCGCCGGTGACAAGCGTCATGGAGGGAGCCAAGCGGCCCGGCCACTTCAATGGCGTCTGCCAAGTGGTGAGCCGACTTTTCTACATCGTAAGGCCCGACCGCGCCTACTTCGGCGAGAAGGACTGGCAACAAATCGCCGTGGTGAAACGACTCGTGAAGTACATCAACATGAACGTGGAAATCGTGGAGTGCCCCATCGTGCGCAAGCCCGACGGCCTGGCCATGAGCTCACGCAACTCGCTCCTCACCCCCGAGGAGCGCGCCATCGCCCCCAACATCTACAGGGTGCTCAAGGAGAGCGTCGACTACGCCAAGGACCACTCCGTGAAGGACACACACGACAAGGTGGTGGCCGACATCAACGCTATCGACGGACTCGAAACCGAATACTTCGAGATTGTTGACGGCAACACGCTGCTTGATGTCAACGACTGGAACGACAGCAACTACGTCGTGGGCTGCATCACAGTCAACTGCGGACATACGCCCATACGACTCATCGACCACATCAAATACAAACAGGCATGATGATAGAAGTGTTGAAATCAAAGCTTCATTGCGCCACGGTCACGGAGGCCAACCTCCACTATATGGGATCCATCACCATCGACCAGGATCTGATGGACGCAGCCAGCATGATAGCCGGCGAGAAAGTGCAGATTGTGGACAACAACAACGGCGAGCGCTTCGAAACCTACATCATCGCAGGCGAGCGTGGGTCGGGCAGCATCTGCCTCAACGGCGCCGCAGCGCGAAAGGTCCAGGTGGGCGACGAGGTCATCATCATCAGCTACGCGCTGATGGACTTCGAGGAGGCCAAGCACTTCAAGCCGACAGTGGTGTTTCCGAAGGCTGGCAACAAACTCTGACTCCAAGCGCTGGGGTAAATTTCCCATCGCCATCATACACGCATTGCGGGGATTGCACTCCCTGCAATGCGTTTTTTCGTGTGCAAAATCGCCTTGTTCCCCGCATGAACGGGAGCAGGCGGAATCATGGAAAGAATCGAGGATGGGGCTGCATTCGACCAGCGGAGACTCCTCCACAAACCTCCATGCAGCAACCTGGACAGGCCCCCAACACCATGGCCGCAAGGGGCTTTTGCGGGAAACGCATCGCCCATGGCAATATCCGAAACGAGGAAAACAAAGGCTCAGTCCTCAATCGGTGGCTCGCGCAGGGAGAGGATGACGGCTGCCGAAAAGGCAGTTTGCCAGCTCTTCAAGCTGAATACAACATTCGTGACAGTTGGCACGATAGTCTGTGACAATTGCCACGATAGTCCGTGACAACTGGCACGATTATTCGTGGCAACTGCCACACATCTTGGGCAAGCGGCGACGAGACGATGCAGGAGGGTTGGCCTCCACACACCTTCGTCCCAAAGAAGATTCGCTTGGAAAGCATGGATGAAAACCTGATATGAGT
The DNA here is from genome assembly GCA_004558865.1 of Bacteroidales bacterium. Classification (GTDB taxonomy): domain Bacteria; phylum Bacteroidota; class Bacteroidia; order Bacteroidales; family Bacteroidaceae; genus Prevotella. The sequence goes on along the minus strand of SFCY01000003.1, from coordinate 11,000 downwards.
TCCGCACCCATGGCCTGAGCCTGTGGACAGGAACGCCTACAGCCACGCCCTAAGGACAAGGCGCGCAGAAAAAAGAAACGCGAAACCGACGTTGACGGACAGAAACAAAAAAAACCGCCAGACTCTACAAAGAGTCTGGCGGCGTTTCTCAAATTTTCTGTTCGCTTTCGCAAATTACTGAGCCTGAGCGGCAGTGTCAGCAGCAGCGGGAGCAGCTGTAGAGTCAGCTGTAGAGTCGGTGGAAGCTGCTGTAGAATCGGCTGTAGAGTCGGTCATTGCAGAATCAGCCACAGAGTCTGTTGCAGGAGCTGCCTGCTTGTTACCGTTGCAAGATGCGAAAGACATAGCTGCGATAGCTACGAACATCAAAACTAATTTCTTCATTTTCTTTGCTTTTTAAATCTGTAAAACAATCATTTGTTTATTAAAACACTGCAAAGGTAGCTATTTTTTTAATACAGCGATAACTTTTTTCTTCTTTTTTTTAGCCTTTTCTGTAACTTTTTCGCAAGCGTTTGATTTACAACACATTGCACACTGCTAACAAACGTTAAAGTAAGCGCAAGCTTTTGCACAGGGCTTCTGAATCCACCTTTTTGTGTATTCAACAGTTTGTTTGGAGGCAGGCATCAAGGACGGTTCCTGCTCTGGGCAAGCCGTCATGGGACAAAAAACAAACCGTTTGTTTTGTTCTTCACCCGATTTGCAGTATCTTTGCACAACAAAAGGCGCAGCCGCCCGCCAGCCAGCCCCTGCCGGCCTCTGACCGCTGCATTCGGCCAAAGGCCCTATATATAATATATAAGGTACGCGCGAGGCACGGTTTCGACTTCAAACAACGACGCATGATAGATACAAGCATTTTCCAAGGCAAGAAAGCCAAATACTTCACGTTGGGCTGCAAGCTCAACTTCTCAGAGACTTCCACCTTTGCGCGCTCGCTCCGCGAGATGGGCATGACAGAGGCAGAGAAGACCGAGCCAGCCGACCTGTGCCTCATCAACACCTGCTCCGTAACCGGCGAGGCCGACCACAAGTGCCGGCAGCTCATCCATCGGGCGGCACGCGAGAATCCCAACGCCTTCATGGTCGTGACAGGCTGCTACGCGCAGTTGGAGCCGGCGGCAGTGGCCAAGATTCCCGGCGTCGACCTGGTGTTGGGGAGCAACGAGAAGGCCAACCTCATCCAGTATCTCAACGACGCGTGGACGATGCGCCAGCTCCCAGCCAACGCCCCAGGCGCAGCCCACAACGACGCAAACGGCGAGGGAGGCCTCTACCATTCGGTGAAGACCAAAGACATCAAATCGTTCCAGCCCTCATGCTCGCGCGGCAACCGCACGCGCTATTTCCTGAAGGTGCAGGACGGCTGCGACTACTTCTGCACCTACTGCACCATTCCCTACGCGCGCGGATTCTCGCGCAACCCCACCATAGCGTCGCTCGTGGCCCAGGCAGAGCAAGCCGCCGGCGAGGGAGGAAAGGAGATTGTCATCACCGGCGTCAACATCGGTGACTTCGGAAAGACCACCCATGAGAGCTTCCTCGACTTGGTGAAGGCGCTCGACCGGGTGGAGGGCATCATGCGCTACCGCATATCCTCTCTGGAACCCGACCTGCTGAGTGACCAGCTCATCAGCTACTGCGCGCAGTCGAGGGCCTTCATGCCCCATTTCCACATCCCTCTCCAAAGCGGAAGCGACGCAGTGCTGAAGCTGATGCACCGACGCTACGACAGCAGCCTCTTCGCCCACAAGATCCGACTCATCAAGGAGCAGATGCCCGACGCCTTCATCGGGGTGGACGTGATGGTGGGATGCCGCGGAGAGCACCCCGAGAACTTCGAGGAATGCTACGACTTCCTTGCCGCCCTGCCAGTCACCCAGCTCCACGTCTTCCCCTACAGCGAGCGCCCCGGCACATCGGCCCTCGCCATCCCATACGTGGTGGACGATAAGGAGAAGAAGGCACGCTCCAAACGGCTGCTCGCCCTCTCCGACAGAAAGACTCACGACTTCTATGCCGCGCACATCGGCCAGGAGGCGGAAGTGCTCTTCGAGAAGGCCGCCCCCGGTAGGCCCATGCATGGATTCACGCGCAACTACATCCGCGTGGAGCTGCCAGCCCGACTGGCCAAGGAAGAATACGACAACGAGATTCTCCGTGTCCGCCTCGGGGAGTTCAACATGAAGAAGGACGCCCTGCGCGCCGAAATCCTATAAAGAAATTATGGAAGACAACAAGAAGGCCGCCATCGTGATCCTCAACTGGAACGGCAGCAAGATGATGCAGGAATACCTGCCCAACGTGGTGGAATGCTCCCGCGACGAGGCTGAGGTGATCATCGCCGACAACGACTCCACCGACGACTCCCTGCAGATGCTCGGCCGCAATTTCCCCCAGCTGCGCACCATCGTCCTCGACCGCAACTATGGATTCGCCGAGGGCTACAACCGCGCGCTGAAACAAGTCGACGCCGAATACTACATCCTGCTCAACTCCGACGTGGAGGTGACCAACCACTGGCTGCGCCCCCTGCTCGACTATATGGACTCCCACAACGACTGCGCCGCTTGCCAGCCCAAGCTGCTGTCGATGGCGGAGCGCGGCAGGTTTGAATACGCCGGCGCCAGTGGGGGCAAGCTCGACTGCCTGGGCTATCCCTTCTGCCGCGGACGGATGTTCGAGACCGTGGAAGCCGACAACGGACAGTACGACACCCCCGACCTCTTGGCATGGGGCACGGGAGCCTGCCTGCTCATCCGCAAAAAAGACTACTGGGACGCGGGAGGCCTCGACCCCCGCTTCTTCGCCCACAACGAGGAGATAGACCTCTGCTGGCGGCTGCGCATCATGGGCCGCCACATCATGGTCATCCCCCAAAGCAAGGTCTACCATGTGGGAGGCGGAACCCTGCCCAAGGGCAATCCCATGAAGACTTATCTCAACTTCCGCAACAACCTGACGATGATCTACAAGAACGTGGAATCCAACCGGCTGAGGGCCGTCATGCGCCGACGCTGGTTCCTGGATTATCTGGCCGCCTTCGAAATGCTCATCCTCGGGCGCAACTGGGGCGACTTCAAGGCCGTCGTCAAGGCACGCTGCGCCTTCAAACGCTGGCGCAAGGATTTCGAGGCCGACAGGGAGCGCATCCAGTCCATGCGGCGCGTGCCTGATGCGGAGATTCTCTATCGCCACAGCATCCTCTGGCAATACTACGCCAAAGGCCATAGGACCTACGACAAACTCGACCAGTAGCCGCCACGGGCAAGAAGCAAGCCTCCTTGCCATCCCCACACAGACAGGAAAGGCTCTTGGACATCATGGCATTGATGTCCAAGAGCCTTTCCTTGTTCGATTCATATCCTCGGGGTCACACGGGAGTGTCCTCAGGCTTCTGGGTGAAGAGGTCGTCGATGTCCCTTAGCTCATCCTCGTCAAACCAGCTGGAGAGCTTCGACTTCGCCTTGGTGCGGACTTCGTCGTTGACTCCGCCCCACACTTTTTTCAGCACATAGATGAGCACCGCAAGGTCGTCGCCCAATCCCGCGATGGGAATGGCGTCGGGCACCACGTCGAGCGGACTGATGAGATAGCCCAAGGCGCCAAGTATGATGGCCTTGTCCTTGATGCTCACCTTGTCCGATTCGAGTGTGTAATAAAGAATGAGGGCCGCATAGACGAGCTTTGCGCCAGCACGCTTGGCAATGCGCGAAATCTTCTCTCTGAATCCCGTCTTGGTGAATTTGTCCTTGTAACTGAGAATCTCGTTGATGTCCATAGGGCTAAGAATTAGTAGTTCAATACGTCGTTGATATATTTTTCCATCCTTTCGTCGTAGAGATTGCGCAGCTTGCCGCGCTTCACCATGGAAACTATCGCCTGATAGAGGAGACAGAGCAGAAAGCCGCCCACCAAGGCCACGAGGATGGTGGCCTCGCCCCAAGGCAGCCGCTCGTGGGGAAACGCGTCGGCTGCCAGGACGGGAGCAACCATCAGCAGCCCCCAAATGGTGTAGCGTGCCTTGTCGTTTCCATTGATGTCGAGTATGGCCTGCTTCTCAAACAGATAGCTGTCAAAGGCACTTTTCTTCAATCCGTAGTCTTCCAGTCTTGGAAAACCGGCCTCTTCTCCCCGCTCGGCAATCTTTTTCGCCACCTTATGCTCATAATCGTTCAGAATGTCCTTTTCCATCTTTGTCCAGTCTATGGTTCAAGTCATAAAAAAAGAGAAACAGTGCCCCTATAAGCCGGGTTCCGTACCGCGGCCCCCACAAGGAGAGTCGCGTTGCCTGCCATTTATCTAATCCATGAGTCACCCCATGGCTCAAGCGTTCTACCCTCCACCGTGACGGCGAACCGTCTCGGGCAGGCTACCCTGTCATGACGGTGGTATACATGAACTTGCAGCCCCCAAACGGCACAGCCTGCCGATCGCCCGGCAACTGGTGGTCTCTTACACCGCCTTCTCACCCTTGCCGCCAACAAAGTGGCGGCGGTCATTCTCTTCTGCCTACATCTGCTGTCGCCAACAGCTTCCACTTTCAGAAGTGGGGCGCCTTGCGCTGCCCGGACTTTCCTCTCGCACCCATTTGATGCCAGCGGCAAGCCGGGACACTGTTTCCAACGCAAAATTAATATTATTTTTTCAATTACAAACAATCAACGCCAAAATATTCAGCCCTCTATGTAATTTTTTTAGAAAAGAAAGGACAGGCAGCCCCATCCTCCCGCCAACGGCCCCGCCACCCGCCAAGCACGGCCACGACAGTGGCGGGACGCCACGGCCCATGGTAGCAATGCCCATAGGGCTGTCATGGGTGCTTGCGCCTGCCGAAGTTGAAGCCCACGTAGATGTTGATGCTTCCAAAGGTGGTGTTGGTGGAGAATTGGCTCTTGCGGTAGTAGTAAGTGTGGAAGATGGCACTGGCGCCCGCATACCAGCGCATATTGTTGTAGACCAGCCCCATGCGGCCAATGCCGTCAAGATTGAAATTGCCGAAGCTGAAGTTTTTGAAGGAGAACGACTGCTCCTCCATCTCCGACCAAGAATGCTTGTAGCCCACGGCGAGCGACACCGAGACAGCAAGCAGGCAGTTGCGTGCAAAGACCCAGTTGTAGCCGTAGCCCCCTGAGAAGGAGATGTCGGTGTAGCGTACGCGATTGAAGAGCAGCGTGCTGTCAACACGCACCATGGGCGATGGCCCGTTGAGCCGCAAAGCCACCAACTCGTTGAACTCGTTCCAGTCGATGTTGAGCGAATGGCGCATGTAGCCGAAGCCCGCCATAGCCGAGCCCGCGCTGCGCCGCTGGATGGTGCTTTGGCTGAAGGCAGCGGGATAGGAGAACTTGTGGTGGTTGAATATGTAATAGATGTTGAACCCAGAAATCTTGCCCGTCAGCCCCTCAAACGATGCGTCGCGAAGCGGTGAGGTGTCAACGTCACTCCCCATCTTCACACGCTTCAACTGGTATTTGTTTCCCAAATCCCGATAGAACACGTCGAAGCCCAATTGCGGCGCATAGATGCTCAAGTCGAGCTCAGTCTTCCTTTTGGAGCTGCTCAGATGATTCAAGTCGAACGTATAGCCGAGGAAAAGCCACCGGTAGCCGAAATAGGGTCCCAACTTGAAGACAGAGCGGGGAGAGAACGTCACTTTCTGTCCCGACTTGTTGCGCAGTGTGTAGCGCTCCACCGTGTTGGTCTCTTGCAGCATCACGGTGAAATTGTAGCGTTGCGGCTCTATGTAGGTGGTGTCGGTCTCGGTGAACCGCTTGACCAACCGCCTGAACCCAGCGACGAACTTGGATGTCCTCTTCTCCTCTTTCACGCTGTCCGTCGGCTCGGCGGCCATGGAGAGAAGGGAACAGGCAAGAAGCAATTGTAGGAATATGAGTCTTTTAATGTAACGCAAAGTATGAGAGGATTAGTAGCTTCAAAACTTGCCCAACACGCGGTCCATTACCCAATTGGTGAGCGTCGCGCTCTGAGAGGTGCAATCGCAAACAGCCTTGCCCTGCAAGTCCTCTATCACCTGCTTGATGATGGGCAACTGCACGTAGGGCGGGTTGGGGACGGTGATGCACTGCTCTCCGTCGCTCGTCGCCAGCCTGATAGGGTCGTAGGTGTAAGTGGAGAAAGACAGCTTGCCCCACTCCCCTGTGATTGTGATGAGGTCTTGGCGCGCGCTGGGATGGCCCACGAAGCACCACGAGCCACTGCCCACCACGCCTGTCTGAAACCGGAAGCAGGCGGCGATGGTGTCCTCGGCCTCATAGAGGTGCATACGGTTGGCGCAGTAGCCATGGGCTTTCACTATGGGGCCGAAGAAGAGCTGTATCAGGTCGAGCTGATGGGGGGCCAGGTCGTAGAAGTAGCCACCGCCCGCAATGTCGGGCTGCAACCGCCATGGAAGATTGCCGCTGTGCTGATAGTCAAGGTCGCGGGGAGGCACACTGAAGCGTACGCTCACATTGAAGATCTTGCCCAACAGATGGTTGTCGAGGATGCTCTTCACGCGTTGGAAGTAGGGCAGGTAACGACGGTAGTAGGCCACGAAGCATGGCACGCCCGTCTCTTCCGATATGCGGTTGATGCGTATGCAGTCGTCATAGCTCGAAGCCAAGGGCTTCTCCACGTAGACAGGCTTTCCCGCCCGCATGGCCATGATGGCAAAGGTGGCATGAGAGCTGGGAGGAGTGGCAATATATATCGCGTTCACGTCCGGGTCGTCGATGAGCGACTGCGGGTCGGTATACCATTTCCTTATGCCATGCCGCTCGGCGTAGGAGCGCGCCTTCACCTCGGAGCGGCTCATCACCGCCTCGACATGGGACCCTTCCACCTCATTGAAAGCCGGGCCTGATTTTTTCTCCGTCACTTCGCCACAGCCTATAAATCCCCAACTGATATGTTCCATTTGTTTTGCTTTTGTGCAAAAATACAAAAAAATCATCGAAGCCGCTATAGCGGAGGGAGTTTTTCTTAGGTCTGATGGGAAGACTGCGACAAAAAAGTTGAAGAAAACATCCATGCTGATTTTGCCGTTCATCCGATTTGCACTATCTTTGCAGAAAATAATATCATCATGGACATCAAGAAAGCTCAATTCTCCACTTCCTCACCCACTGTGAGCAAATGCCCCAACGACACCAAGCCCGAATATGCCTTCATCGGCAGAAGCAATGTGGGCAAGTCGAGCCTCATCAACATGCTCTGCAACCACAAGGGACTGGCCAAGACATCGGCCACTCCCGGCAAGACCCTGCTCATCAACCACTTCATCATCAACAACGAATGGTATCTGGTAGACCTGCCTGGATATGGCTATGCACAGCGCTCCAAGACGGTGCAGCAGAAACTCCGCCAAATGATAGAGAGCTACATCCTGCAGCGGGAGCAACTGGTCAACGTCTTCGTGCTTATCGACATCCGCCACGACCAGCAGAAGATAGACCGTGAGTTCATCGACTGGTTGGGGCAATCGCAAGTGCCTTTCACCATCGTCTTCACCAAAGCCGACAAGTTAGGCCTGAACAAGGCCAAGGACAACGCCAAGAAATGGATGGAGGCCTTGAGCGACACTTGGGAACAGCTGCCCCCCTACATCATCACGAGCAGCCCCAAGGCCACGGGGCGCGACGAGCTGCTCAACTACATAGAGGAAATCAACAAGAGCATCGCGCAGCAGGAGCCGAAAAAGTGACCCAGAAGAAATGGAAAGCATATTGGACGTACAGCATCTGAGCAAGCGCTTCGGTGCACAAATCATATTCCAGGACATATCCTTCTCCATCGCCGAGGGCCAGAAAGTGGGTCTCATAGCCAAGAATGGAACGGGGAAGTCCACGCTCATGTCCATCCTCAACGGCAAGGAGGGCTACGAAGCAGGGGCAATCGTCTATCGCAACGACATCAAGATAGGCTACTTGGAGCAGACGCCCCATTTCAACCCCGACAACAGTGTGTTGGACGCTTGCTTCAACCACAAAGGAGACCCCGAGCGCATCCTCAAGGCCAAGCAAATCCTCACCCAACTCCACATTCCCGACTTGCAGCAGCCCATGAGGCAGTTGAGCGGCGGACAGCAGAAGCGGGTGGCACTGGCCAACGTGCTCATCGAAGAGCCCGACTTCCTCATGCTCGACGAACCCACCAACCATCTCGACCTTGACATGATTGAATGGCTGGAGGGCTACCTCAAGCGGGGAAACAAGACGCTCTTCATGGTCACCCACGACAGGTTCTCCCTCGACCGCGTGTGCAACATCATCCTGGAACTCGACGACCAGACCATCTACACCTATCGGGGCAACTTCTCTTATTATTTGGAGAAGCGGCAGGAGCGCATCGACAACAGGCGAGCCAACATCCAGCGGGCCAACAACCTCTACCGCAAGGAGCTCGAGTGGATGCGACGCATGCCACAAGCCCGCGGACACAAGGCCCGCTACCGTGAGGACGCCTTCTACGAATTGGAAAACCGCGCCCACCAGCGCATCGAGGAACGCCAGGTGCGCCTCAAGGCCAGCAATGTATATATAGGCAGCAAGATTTTCGAGTGCCAGTATGTCTCCAAAATCTTCCCCGCCACGGAAGACCGGCCGGAGAAGGTAATTCTGAAGGACTTCTACTATAACTTCGCCCGATTCGAGAAGATGGGCATCGTGGGCAACAACGGCACGGGAAAGTCCACTTTCATCAAGATGCTCCTCGGCATCGTGCCGCCCGACAGCGGACGATTCGACATCGGCGAGACCGTGCGCTTCGGCTACTTCTCACAGGAGGGGCTGAAGTTCAACGAACAGCAGAAGGTGATAGACGTGATTACCGACATTGCCGACTACATCGACTTGGGAGGTGGACGCCATCTGTCGGCCTCGCAGTTTCTGCAATACTTCCTGTTCACGCCCGAACAACAGCACAACTACGTGTACAAGCTCAGTGGCGGCGAGCGCCGCAAGCTCTATCTGTGTACGGTATTGATGAAGAATCCCAACTTTCTCGTCCTCGACGAGCCCACCAACGACCTCGACATTCAGACCTTGCAAGTGCTGGAGGAATACCTGCAGGACTTTCCGGGCTGCGTCATCGTGGTCAGCCACGACAGGTACTTCATGGACAAGGTAGTCGACCACATCCTCGTGTTCAAGGGCGAGGGCATCATCAAGGACTTCCCGGGCAACTACACCCAATACCGCGAATGGCTGCAACTGAAAAGCAAAGACGAGACGGAGAGGAAAGACGACAAGAAGCGCGGCGACGCCCCCCAGCCCAAAGCCGTCCACCGCGACGCCGTACATAGAATGAGCTACAAGGAGAAGCGGGAGTTCGAGCAGCTGTCAAAGGAGATTGAGCAGCTGGAGGCTGAGCAGAAACAACTGGAGGAGCAGCTCTGCTCGGGCAAGCTCAGTGTGGATGAACTCACAGAGAAGAGCAAACGCCTGCCTCAAATCAAGGATCAGCTCGACGAGAAAGAGACACGATGGCTCGAGCTTTCGGAGTTCTCTTGACCCATTGCCCATCGAGGCTTGCCGAGGCCACCGCCACTATCCCAGCGGACAGCCATAGATGGCCGCCTGCCCGCTAAATCCGCCCCCGCTGTCGAAATATATGGCAAATGGATTGGCCATTACAGCAGAAATGATTATTTTTGTTGTCAAATAAAATAGCACAAAAATGAGAAACCTCCTATTGGCTTTGATTCTTCTGATGGCCATCGTTGCCCCGCTCCACGCCCAAACAACGCTCAAGGCCATACCCATCACCTCCGCCAACCAATTGGTCGACGGCGGCACATACCTCGTCAGTGCCTTCTCAAGCAAGAAGAAGGAGTATTACTGCGACTTCCACATCCAGCGGATCAAAGAGACGGAAGACTTCTATTGGCTGAGGAAAATCTCAGTCTTCAACCAGCCTGAGCAAGCCGCCGCCGAGAGCGACTTGCTCGTCATGCAGTACTCGGGCGGCAGATGGTTTCTCTACAGTCCACAGGCCAACGGCTATATTGGTCCCGACGTGGAGAGCATCCAGCAAAGAGCCCTTGTCTCCCCCAGCCAGACCGACGACAACGCCATCACCTTTGAGCTTACGGACGAGGGACTGCAGATGAAGTTTGGCAATGGCAGCTATCTTTGGTACAACTCCACTTCAAAAGTATATCAGTTTACAAAACACGCCAGCGACGACCGTATCAACATCCTGCTCTACCTTATTGAAGATGTACCCACCACGCTCCTCAATGCGGATGGACTTGCCACTCCAGTTGATGGGGTGGCCGACGTGAAGTGGGTGGCCAAGTGGCACAAGGATTATTACAACACATTGTGCGTGCCTTTCGACATAGAAGACTACCATTCGGTGTTTGGCCCCTCATCCTCCGTCTACCAACTGAGGAGTTCCCTGGCCAACAACGTCTGCTTTGAGCGCATGGGCGAGGGTGAGATGCTAAAGGCAAACACACCCTATCTGCTGAAATGGGTCTCAAGCGCAGACGACACTCTTCACCTCTCAAATGTCCACCTGCACACAGACTCGCTCCGCACTCCCATCTTCGGCAACGACACCGTCTGCATTCAAGGCACCTATCAGCCCATGACGCTCAGTGGCAGGGGCAACGCCTTCGTGCTGTATCGCGACCAGTTTGTCTGTTGCAAGAACCAGGACTCCCTTCGTCTTCCTCCCTTCCATTGGTACATCGTTTTGAGAGGGGACTCGCAGCGGCCGCTCAAGTTGGGTGTGGGGCGGTGATCATCCCAACCATCGGTTGCAAGGGCTGAATGTTACGTCTGACAGACGCTCCGCTTGCCCATGATGAACCAAACGGCCACTTGCCAAGAGGGAATGACAGAACCCTTTCACAGCAGGCTCACCCATACTTCCTTACTTTCGAGTGAAGACTGGTTCTATAAATTAGGTCGAGTCGTATTGGGCTTACGCCCACCTTTTCTCGCCATGGCAGAGCTCAAGCAAGCTTGGCTCTGCTCATTTGGCTTATC
>SFCY01000096.1 GCA_004558865.1 Bacteroidales bacterium | reverse complement strand
GGGAAGGAAAATGGTCATGTCCAGGCTTACGCTCCTACCGGAGCTATGGGTCTGAAGCGATGGGGTGGCCTTACGAGCAAGCTCGACGGCTACCCCATCGCTTCAGACCCACACCTTTGGTGGCAAGCCTGTCCATGATTTTCCATTACCATTTACTCATTGGCGAAGTCAGGACAATACGAAATGAAACAACATATCCAATCCACGGAAAATATCCATTGAACCGATATGTTCTCAGCGAATGAAACGAATCTACCGAATGCACGTTCGGGCAGTACGCCGTAATTCATTGAAAAAATATAGGTCGGATGAAAGCCGACATCCGATGGACAGTCGCGAACAGCCACTGGAAAATAAAAAACTGAAAAACCGCTTTTTTTGCGAAATTATTTATAAATTTGCAAACGTGAACAAGAAACTTATTTTCGCTCTGCCTTTTAGCCTAATCCTCTTGCTGCCTTTCTCCACTGGCGGCAAGAGCAACGCGGCGTCGCGCAACGACAATCCGCACCTCGTCCACACCAACTGCCTGAACAGGGGAACCAACTGCTCGGCCATAGACAGGCAGATGGCCAGCGACGAAGCCACCATCGCAGAACTCACCTCCTCAAGCCGATGCTCGGCCAAGAACCGCGAGAGGGCGGGCTATGCCTACAACGACATGGCCACCATCTATATCTTCCACTTCTACGACTACGGCAAGGCCTTGGACTGCCTCATCAAGGCCAGGGCCTACTACGGCGACCACCCCTCCACGGCCCTGCTCCTCAACTTCGCCCATCTTGCCAACTTCTATTCGGAGTGTCTGCCCACGGAGGAGAACCGGCGCTGCGCACTCGAGTATTACCACCAGGCGTTCCGGCAGGCGGTGAGCAAGAAGGAATGGAAAGAGGCATACAACTCCTTCAACAATGTGTGCTGCATGGACAGTTCGCCCGAGCTGATGCAATACAACAATGGGCTCATCGACAGCTTCAACATCCTGCCACGCATCAACGACCGCCGCCTGATGGACTTATCCCACTATGTCTACCGCTTCACGGTGGCCATACGCGACCAGCAATGGGACAAGGCTTCGGGCGTGTTCCACGAGATGCTTGACCGCTTCAAGCCCTCGGCGGAGAACAGCCGCTTCAGGGCACAGGCCTACAACGGACTGGCCAAGATAGCCTGCAGCCAGAACCATCCCGACTCTCTGCTCCACTACACCCGAATGTTGGAGGAAACCACGCGGCGATACACCAACCCCGACATCAAGAAGGACGTGAGCCTCTTCTACTCCTTATATTATAAGATGAGAGGCGACTCACTGAAGGCCAGACTCTACAAACTCGACTATTTTGAGCAGCGCGACTCCATGCTCTATCAGGGAAAGCTGGCCGGGGTGCGCACAACATTCCTCTCCGAACGGCTGCAAAACGCCGGAACAGAGATGGACCTCATACGCCAACACCTGCTCTCCCGCAACATCATCATGGCCTTTACCATCCTCTGGATGTGCATCATCGTGGCGATGCTCGTATGGGTCTACAGGAAGAACCAGGAGCTCAAGCAGCGCAATCTGGAACTCTACCGCCACAACATATCCACCCTGAAACGGGAGAAGGAGCAGCAGGAAATGCTCCGCAAGTTGGAGCAGAGCCAGAAACCCAAGAGCCAACCCGCCGCCGACAAGCCGCGAAACCCCAGCGACAACCTGTCGGAAGAGGAGCGGGTGGCCATCAGATACAAGATAGAGCAGGTGATGAACGACGCATCGACCATCAGCAAGACCGACTTCAGCATCGACCAGCTGGCACAGCGCTGCAACATGAGCACTAAGGTGCTCTCGCGCGTCATCAACGAGACGTTCCACCGCTCGTTCAGCATCCTGCTCAGCGAGAGCAGAATCAAGGAGGCCTGCAACCGCATCAACGACTTTGAGCGATACGGCAACCTCACCATCGAGGCCATCTCGCAGAGCGTGGGCTTCAGCTCGCGCGGAGGATTCATCCGCGCCTTCAAACGCACCACAGGACTCACGCCCTCGGAATACCTGGTCATAGCCCGCAAACAATCCAAAAACACGAAAAAAGACTCCTAAAAACGTCCACAATGTCACAGGTTTGGAAAAGTGTTACATGATTTTCGCTTTTTCCGTTCCATTTATGAAAAAAAACCACTACATTTGCCATCGAAAGAAACCTAAAGCTAAAAAGCAATCTGAATATTATGTGAATGACGAAAACCAAACAATCAATCCTAAGCGAACAATATTTCACAACAATTAAACAAGTATAAGGTCTAGACCCGTCTAATTCGTTCTTATTTCTATTTCGGGTTAAGTATTATCACATCTCATCTCAAAGTGGCTCGCCGTGAGGCAAGCCACTTGTTTTGTCTTATGGGGGCGATGCCCGGCCACGATTGCCATTGCCATGGGGGCGATGCCCGCCAATGGATTCCCACGGCCCAGCCTCACCGACCACCTCTCGCAGGGCGCACAGCCACACACGGCCACACGGCCCAAAATTGTAACATCTTACGAAACTGTTACATTGTTGGCGGCCAAAAGCTTCTGCCGCTCCAATTAATTGCCTATATTTGCAAACGTTAGATTCTTAAATTGATTAAATGATGATAAAAGAATTCGCAGACTGGTATGCATGACACAAGCGTATGATTGTGTTAAGAGAACAGAAGTGTGCAAACGGCAAAATCAGTAATGATCTTTTTTAAAATTAGGTAGAACAAAGAGATAGAGAACTCCAGCCTATGTTGATCTGAATCCTAAACATGCAAGCACAAAAAAATAGCAAGTGGCGCACCGTGAGGTGCGCCACTTGTTGCATTGTTGTTCCCGTTTTTATTCCGCCGATTTATTTCACGTTTCCCACCTTAACCAGCCATTCCGCTATCTGGATGGCATTCAGGGCGGCGCCCTTGCGTATCTGGTCGCCCGTGAGCCAGAGCGTCATGCCGTTGTCGTCGGCCAAGTCCTTGCGGATGCGCCCCACGTAGACATCGTCCTTTCCCGCGCTCTCCAACGGCATGGGATAGACGTAGTGTTGCGGGTCGTCGACCACCGTCACGCCGGGCGCCCGCCTGAGGGCCTCGCGCACGGTCTCCACCTCCAAGGGCTTCTCCGTCTCAAACCATACGCTCTCGGAGTGGCTGCGAAGAGAGCTCACGCGCACACAGGTGGCACTGGTGCGCACGTCGCTGTGCATGATCTTGCGTGTCTCGTTGAACATCTTCATCTCCTCCTTCGTATAGTCGTTGGGCATCATCTTGTCGATCTGCGGAATCACGTTGTAGGCCAACTGGTGGGGAAACTTGCTGATGGTCCTCACCTCGCCTTCTTCCACAATCTCCTTATACTGCTGTTGCAGCTCCTGCATGGCGGCGGCTCCCGCTCCGCTGGCGCTCTGATAGCTGGCGATATGGATCTTCTTGATGTGCGACAGCTTGTCGATGGGATTGAGCACCACCACCATCATGATGGTCGTGCAGTTGGGGTTGGCGATGATGCCCCGCGGACGGTTGAGCCCATCCTCGGGATTGATTTCCGGCACCACCAAAGGCACGTCCTCATCCATGCGGAACGCGCTTGAGTTGTCTATCATCACGGCTCCAAACCGAGTGATGTCGGCGGCAAACTCCTTGCTCGTGCCAGCCCCGGCCGAAGTGAAGGCGATGTCAACACCCTTGAAATCGTCGTTGTGGCGCAGTTCCTTCACCTGATATTCCTTGCCCTTGAAAGTGTAGGAGCGTCCGGCTGAACGCTTGGAGCCAAACAACACAAGGTCATCCAAGGGGAAATCTCTCTGGTCGAGGATGCGCAGCAGCTCCTGACCCACGGCGCCACTTGCGCCCACGATTGCTACTCTCATATCTATAGTGATTGATTACTGTATCTGAAAACGTTGCAAAATTACATCTTTTTGGGCAAAGGACAAACAAAAAGTCGGCTAATCTTCGGCATTGAGGCGAAATCCGTCACCCTCAAGCACGATGAGCCGCTGTTTGTAGAGCGCGCCAATGGCCCGCTTGAAAGTCTTCTTGCTCACTTGGAACATGCGCTTGATGTCCTCGGCGTCGCTCTTGTCGCCAAGGGGGCAGGCGCCACCGTTGTGCCGCAGCCACTCCAACAGCGTCTGGGCGAAGTCCTCCGTCTCGCGGCGGCCTGTGGGCTGGAGCGTCACGTCTATCTTGCCGTCGGGGCGCACTTGGGCAATGTAGCCCCGGAGCCGGTCGCCGCTGTGCACGTACTGGTAGATCTGGTTCTCATAAATCAGCCCGCTGTAACGGTTGTCAACGATGACCTTGAATCCCAAGTCGGTTTTCTGCCACACCAACAGCCTCACCTCGTCGCCGGGCTTATAGGGCGCAGGCTCATCGCTGAGGAAGCGCTCCACCTTGGCCGAGGCCGCGAGGCGATAGCTCTCTTTGTCGATGTAGATGTACACCAGATAGCTGTTGCCCACCTCCATGTGCCTTTTCTGCTCTCGGAAGGGACAGAAGAGGTTTTTCGTGACGCCCCAATCGAGGAACGCCCCGTATTCGTTCACCCACGCGCATTTGAGCCAGGCGAAGTCTCCCACCTTGGCAAGCGGCTTCTCCGTCGTGGCCACAAGCCGCTCTTCCTGGTCGAGATAGACAAAGCAGTCCACCTCGTCGCCGGGCTCCACACCCTCTGGCACGTATTTCTGCGGCATGAGTATGTCGCCCTCGCGCCCACCCTCCAAGTAGACGCCAAACACGGGACCGTAGCCCTCTCTTCGGGCCAGCTCCTTCACTTTCAGGCGATTGAAGTCGCCCACTCTCACTGATGGTAACATATTCTTATCTGTTTTTTCATTTTAAACCCCGTCGCCGCACCATTGTCGGCCCACGGTCCGTCACCTTGGCAAAGCTTGCCAGCCCCTACCCTCTCTGCTCCTCACCCGTGACGAGTCCATCCTTGAGGTGGATGGTGCGGTCGGTGAGCGAGGCAAGCTGCTCATCGTGGGTCACGATGACGAAAGTCTGCCCCAGCTTGTCGCGCAGGTCGAAGAAGAGTTGGTGCAGCTCGGCCTTGTTCTTTGTGTCGAGGCTTCCCGACGGCTCGTCGGCCAATATCACGTCAGGCTCGTTCATCAGCGCGCGCGCCACGGCCACCCGCTGCTTCTCGCCTCCCGACAGCTGGGCGGGCTTGTGGCCCATACGGTCGTCCAGCCCCATGAGCTCCAACAGCCGCCCGGCTCGCTCCTTGCACTTGGAGCGGCTCTTGCCGGCGATGAGGGCGGGAATCATGACGTTCTCAATGGCCGTGAACTCGGGCAGCAGCTGGTGGAACTGAAACACGAAGCCGATGTGCTGGTTGCGGAAGTCGCTCAACTTGCGGGTGGAGAGCGAGCCCGTATCGATTCCGTCGATGGCGACAGAGCCGGAGTCGGGCTTATCCAGTGTGCCGATGATTTGGAGCAGCGTGGTCTTGCCGGCTCCCGAGGGGCCAACAATGGATACCACCTCTCCCTTGTTGATATGCAGGTCGATACCTTTCAACACTTGCAGCGACCCGAAAGATTTGGTGATGCCTTTGATGTCTATCATTGTTGTTGTTTCTTTGTGTCACATAGGGTGGTGATGGCCGCCGCTTGCCCCCATTGCGCCAAGGGCGGCGCAGCCTCAACGTGCTGGCTTGCGGATCAGGAGGCATGGCGCCGCCCATTCCTCACCAAGAAGCGGCGCAGCTTGCGGTGGAGCCAAGAGCCCAGCGCACTGTAGGCACTCTTGTCCTCGGTGTGCTGCGACTGGGCGAAGGTCATCTTGTCGGTCTTGTCCACGCCAAACTGGTCGGGGAAGATGATCATCAGGTTCTTGCCCGAGAAGAAGCGCGTAATCTCATCGGGCAGCCTGTCCATGGCCGTCTTGTAGCTCACCGTGCCCTTGCGCGCCGTGACAATCACGAAGATATGGTCGTCGTTGATTCGTGCGGCCAAGTCGGGCAGCTGGTTCCAGTGCTCCATGTCGACGAGTTCCACCCGCGCGTTGGGGAAGTTGTTGCTGATATACTCGCGGATGAGCTGCAGCGTGTCGGGCCGCCCGTGCATCTCCATGCGGCAGTCCAGGTTCTCCGCCAGTCGACAGAGGTGGGAGAGCCAGCGATAGAAGCCCGGCTCAAACTCGGCGCGCGACGGCACGCAGACCACAATGCGGCGCAGCGTGGAGAGCGGCTGCATCAGCCGGGCCATGATGATCTGGTAGGTGAGGCCGTTGAACAGGCTCTGATGGAACTGTCCCCAGAATTTGGTCGACGAGGAGAAGTGGGTGTGCATGCCGATGACAATCTCTGAGCATTGGAACTCCTTGAAGGCATGCATGATGCCGTTGGCGATGTTGGCCGCCACGCGCACCTGCGTCTCCATCCTCACGTCGGTGGAGGCGGCAAACTTCGTCACCTGCTCCAGTATCTTCCGCCCCGCCTCCTGGTTGTGCCTCACGTGCTCATCGTCGTAGGCCACGCTCAGCCCCACAAGTCCGCGGTTGCGCTTGGGGTCGCGCATCATCAAGGCCAGGTTGACAAGCCGGTTGGCATATTCGGGATAGCGCACGGGTATGAGGATCTTCTCGTCCACCTTGTAGTCCTCGGCCGGCAGCTCCTTGTTGCGCAGCGTGATGTGGCGGGCGGCATGCTCGGTCACGAGCGAGGAGATGATGCAGGTGAAGAGGATCATGATGACAATGCCGTTGAGCATGTCGTCGCTCACGAGCGGCTGTCCGTCGGGCGTCGTCAGCTTCATGCCCACCATCACCATGGCGATGGCCCCCGCGGCATGTGCCGAAGTGAGGCCGAACATCATGTTGGCGCCCATGAGCGTCATGCGGAATCCCAGTCCGGCGGCGTAGGCGGCCACGGCCTTGCCCAACGTTCCGATTAGCACGAACCAGAACACGGCCCACAGCACGCTGCCTCCACTGAAGATGAGCCTCACGTTGATGAGCATTCCAACACCTATCAGGAAGTAGGGGATGAACAGGGCGTTGCCGATGAACTCTATGCGGTTCATCAGCGGCGAGGTCTGCGGTATGTAGCGGTTGAGGATGAGGCCGGCGAAAAAAGCCCCGAAGATGCCCTCCAGCCCCACCAGGTCGCTCAGCGCGGCGCAGAGGAAGAGCACCACCATCACGAAGATGAACTGCATGATGGCATCGGAATAGCGGCGCAGGAACCATCGCGTGAGCCTCGGCACAAGCCAGATGAGCAGGGCGCAATAGAGCAGAATCTTCATCACAAACCACAGCCAGAAGCCCAGTGAGCCTGCGCCGGGCGTGTGGCCCACCACAATGGCCGCCACGAAGATGAGAGCCAAGGTGAGGGCTATCATGGTGGCGCCCACACTGAGCGACACCGACTGCTCCTTCTGCAGGCCGTAGCGCGAGACGATGGGGTAGCTCACGAGCGTGTTGGAGGCCATGATGCAGCCCAAGAGCAAGGCGGCGGCCGACGCATAGTGGAGCACGGAGATACCTATTATATAGGTCATCACGAGGGGAATCGAAAAGGTGAGCAGCCCGAAGACGGCAAGCCGACGGCTGTTGCGCTTCACGCTCTCCATGTTCATCTCCAACGCGGCAAGGAACATGATGTAGTAGAGGCCCACGCGGCCGAAGAGCTCAAAACTGTCGTCGCGCACCAATATGTTGAGGCCGTCTTTTCCCACCAACACACCCGCCAGCACCATTCCTATGATGTGGGGAATGCGCAGCTTGCCCATGATGATGGGGGCAAGAAGGATGATCAGCAACACCACGAGGAATATCAACGTGGGGTCGGTGATGGGAAAGTAAGAGCCCAGGTTCAACATATACTCGTCGATTTTGACAGCAAAGTTAACAAAAAAGATTGAGAACGGCGACAGATTGCCCCGAATTAAGGCAACTATTTGGCAAATCATGCTCCTAATCGACACCATTCAGAAACATCCAGCCCAGGAGCAGCACGGCCTACGCGCCGCAAAGACTCGACTCGAAGCTGTCGGCCGTAATTTTCTTTACGACCAGTACGGTTGAATTTAGAATCGTATTCTGACAAAAAAACAGTAAAACCTGGTTCACAATAGTCATCTACAGGCTTTTAAGCCATATTTCAACTCCACGCGCAAAGTGTCATTGGTTATTCGTTGACCATTAACCGTAATGAACGATGGTGGAATTATCAATATTAGGGGATTAACTACACGAAGAGACTGGTCTTTACGAATAAATCCTAAGCGCACTTGGAGTACCCCCCCTTACTTAGTTTAACCGTCTGTACGCTTGAGTTAGACAGTTTATTCCAAACTATCAAATTTTCATCATTAGTCTGTAATTTAAGACTGTCAAAAGTTACTGTACATCCTCCTTGTATATCGTAATCCAAAGAATATCTTCCTTGAAAATAAACGCAAGCGACTCGCGTTGTGACAGAATCTGTTTTCAAATGGATAAAGCGTTCGGCATATCCTGTGAAAGGTAGATTATACCATATATCACAAGAGCATAAAAGACAAGGAAGTATACAAAAACACAGAAAATGTTTCAGTTTATTGCCACAAAGGCTCTGTGTTCCACCAACCGAAATTATCGACAAAATCTTCATAATAATTTTTATCTGCTACAAAGATAAGCATAATTTGTCAACCCCGCAACGATTGTCCGATGTTTTTAGCTTAAAGGTCTGAAAGTAGGGTGTTCGATATGATGCCCCAATATATGGTTCAATGGATATTTTCCGTGGATTGGATATGTTGTTTCATTT
>SFCY01000095.1 GCA_004558865.1 Bacteroidales bacterium | reverse complement strand
AGTGTAGCGGGCTACACGACCGATGAGACTTGACGTTTTGAGACCGATAGATGCAGAAGACGACCGAAACGACAACTGCACTTTATCGATTATTCTATCTGCCTAATTTATAGAACCAGCCTGAAAAGTTGCCAACCTTGAATGCAGCCTATCTGCGCAACTTTTTTTCTTCTCTTTCATTAAAAGAACTTCTCAACCCGCCCCTATTGACTTTCATGGTTGAGCCAGTTGCCCACGATTTGCCGTCCTTGTGGTGTCAGCACGCTCTCTGGATGGAACTGAAGTCCGTGTACGTCAAAGTGTTTGTGGCGTAGCGCCATGATGCGGCCATCCTTGCTCTTGGCCGTCACCTCCAAACATTCGGGAAAGCCCTCTTCTGAGACGGCCCAACTGTGGTAGCGTCCAACAGGAAACCTGGTGGGCAGACGGTCGAAGATGTAGTCAGTGCCGTATTGCACCATCTCTGTCGCCACTCCATGATACACCTCCTTCAGGTTCTCCAACTTGGCGCCAAACACCTCTGCTATGGCCTGATGGCCCAAGCAAATGCCAAGGATGGGTTTCTTTCCCGCATAGTGGCGGATGACATCCAACAAAAATCCCGCCTCGGAGGGAATGCCAGGCCCGGGCGAGAGGATGATTTTGTCGAACCCAGCCAACTGCGGCAGCTCAAACTGGTCGTTTTTCCACACCGTCACGTCTGCCCCAAGCTCCCTCACCTGATGGGCAAGGTTGTAGGTGAACGAGTCATAATTGTCGATGATTACTACTTTCATATTTCTTCAGCTCTTTTGGTGGCCTTTACCAAGGTTCCCAATTTGTTGTCGCATCCTTCCCATTCTTATTCTTCGCTGCCCTTCGCCACTCCCCCACTCCCCGTTTGGAACCAAAGTCCGCCACTGTGAGCGACAAACATGGGTATGACGATGGCCTCGAGTCTGCCTGTTGAAAAAAGCGCATAGTTTTTGTCCACACCTGTGAATCATTTCTTAGTCTTTTCGCAAGGCATCTACAAATCTCCTCAGTGAGTCGACATCCTTTATGCCGGGTTCTGTCTCAAACTTGCCGTTCACGTCGAGGCCCGCAAACATGGGGTGCTGGAAAGCCTTGATGCGCTCCACGTCTTCAGGGTCTATGCCGCCACTGAGCAGGAAGGGGGTACGGCCTTGGTAGCCATCGAGGATTGTCCAATCGAAAGGTGTGCCATTCCCACCTTTGCCCTCTGACGGTGTGTCGAAAAGGAAATAGTCCACCACGCCATCAAACTGCCGGGTGGCCTCTATGTCTTTGGCGCTGGCAATGGACAGGGTCTTGATGATGCCTATCTGGGGCGTGATGTCGGGAATCAGGGTGCGTTTCAGGTTCTCTATCATCACAGGCGACTCGTCGCCATTCAGCTGCACGAAGTCGAGGCTGTAGTTGAAGACGCGGGTCACGATGGTCTGCGGCATGTCGTCGACAAACACCCCCACCCGCTTGGGCTGCCTTGTGCCGGCCACCTGTTGGGCATCTCCCTGCAGCTGGCGCAGCCGCTCCTTGGAATAGTCGGGAATGATGCCCGCCCTACTCATGATTTGCGACACATATCGGGGACTCTTGGGATAGAATATGAAGCCCATCATATCAATGTCGAGTGAAGCCACGGCCCTCATGTTGTCCTCATCACGCATGCCGCAAACCTTGATGAGCAATCGCTTGTTGTCTTCCATATCTTATTATTTGTTCAGTTGATTGATAATTGGTATTGGGCCTGGCCAAGTGAGATTCCACCAAGAAGTGGTCGCCCACTTTGCAGGCCTCCTTAGGCAACAACGCAGCAAGACGAAAACTATTTTGCACATCAGTCGTAAAAGTTCCTAAATTCTCTACACACTTACGTTGTGTGACAGTCGTCACGCAGTTGTGTGGCGGTTGGCACGCAGTTGTGTGACAGCTGACACACAATTGTGCGACGGCTGACACAGAAGTCAGGCTGCCAATTGGTTATTGAAATTTATTTGTTCCCCACATGTAATAAAGCAGAAGAACAATCGTTCTAAAAGTAAACACGTAAACAGAGTTGCCTATGAAACATTTTACTTCTGAAGAGCCGCGTCCCTCTGACAAGACGCTAAACCTCATCCGCCAAATCGCTTACACCTACAGGGTGATGAGGATGAATGGACAGATCGAGGGGTATTGTTTGAATTGACAGAAGGCTCGCTATGAAAAAATCAATTGTCTCGCCCTCGTTGTTGTCGGCCGACTTCCTCAACCTCAGCAAGGACTTGGAGATGATCAACCAAAGTGAGGCCGAATGGCTCCACGTGGATATGATGGACGGTGTGTTCGTGCCCAACATATCCATCGGTTTCCCAGTGGTGGACAGGCTGCGCGAGATATGCAAGAAAAAGCTCGACGTCCACTACATGGTGGAACACCCCGAGAATTACATCGAGCGGACGGCCAAGGCCGGCGCAAGCATCATGACCATCCACCAGGAAGCTTGCGTGCACCTGCACCGTACAATCTGCGAAATCAAGAAGGCGGGAATGAAGGCCGGGGTGGCCTTGAACCCCTCAACGCCTGTCTGCATGCTGGAAGACATTATTGGCGACATCGACATGGTGCTGCTCATGAGCGTGAACCCAGGGTTTGGCGGACAAAAGTTCATAGAGAACACGATTGCCAAGACCCGCCGCACGCGCCAACTCATCGAACAGGCTTGCGCCAACGTACTCATTGAGGTGGACGGAGGTGTCAACGCCGAGACCGCTCCACGGCTTGTCGAGGCGGGAGTGGACGTGTTGGTGAGCGGCAGCTATGTCTTCAAGTCTGCCGACCCTCTAAAAACCATTCATGATTTGAGGCTGGCCTGACCGGCTTTGTCCATGGATGCCAAGTCCTGTTTTTAGAACAGCTGATTCTCATGGATTGGACACAAATTTTTTCGCGAAAGAATCGTTCGCTAAAAATTTGTGTCCAATCCATGGCCATTCACACGGAAAACACCATCCATGAATCATGCGGGGCCGCCCATCCGCCTGCGGCATCTCCACAAAAAAGAAGCCACGATTGCCCCATATCGCCTCAAGCCAACTGCAAGGCGATATTGTATTCCTTGGCCATACGGCGCAGGTTGATGATGGCATAGCGCATGCGGCCAAGGGCTGTATTGATGCTGACATTGGTGAGCTCGGCGATCTCCTTGAACGACAGCTCCTGGTAGAACCTCATGAAAACCACCTCGCGTTGCGTGGCCGGAAGCAGGTTCATCAGCTTCTTAACGTCGCGCAGCACTTGCTCGTTGACATAGCGGCTCTCTATGCTTGTGTCGAACAACTCAGCAGGCTCGCCAATGTTGCTGAGGTCGTTGTCGTCGCTCGTCTCCACAACCCTGTCGGCCCTATGCACGCGATAGCGGTCCATGATGACATTGTGGGCGATGCGCATGATCCAGGAGGAGAAGCGCCCCGTAGTGGCATATCGTCCCTCCTGCAGGCGCGTAATCACCTTGACGAAAGTCTCCTGGAAGATGTCGTCGGCCTGGTTGTGGTCACGAACCACAAACAATATATAAGCGAACAACTTTGCCTGATTGCGTTGCAATAACAAATCAAACGCCTTGTTGCATCCACCAACATAAGATAATGCCAACTCTTCGTCGGTCATATCATTCAATTTCTTCATGCTCGTAGTTTTTTGTTTGAAGTAAAGTTCTCTCTATAGGCGGAAGATTTGTTTATTGCATAATGTTAGTTAATTATAGTTGCAAAGGTAAAAGATTAATTTGTAATACCCAAAACTTTTAACATAAAAAATTTAAGGCTGGTTCTAAAGGCTTCTATATAACTAACCCTGTTATATCAACAACTTGTTATCGCCAAAGGGCAATATGGCAGCTGAAAAGTTACTTCTAAAGATGGCATACATTAATCTCTGATACGAATAAAAAAAAGAGGTTGGCGCAGGATGCTACCAACCTCGAGGGAAATTTCGCTAACGGGCGAAATTTGAAAAACTATATGGCAAATATAGTGGAAACAAACGAGAATAGCAAAATTTTTTGGAGAAATTTTCGCTTTCCCGCTGTTTTAACACTTTTCTCACTTCTTTGCCTTGCTTTCAGCCGTCTTTGCAACGGAAGCCGACTTTCTGGGGGCTGCCTTGCGCACAGGCTTTGGCTTCGCGCCCATATCCAACTGGCTTCTCAACTTCTGCTCGCTGGCTTCCAATTTTTCTATCTTGGCCTGCAGACGCTGCACCTCCTTCTCCTTCATTGCAAGGTCGTCGCCCTGGTTCTTGATGGTGGTGAGCAGCCCCTCCAACTCTTCGTTGTCGATGTCCTCGGGATAGAGGTTGTTTACACGGTTGATGAAGTCGCCGAGGATGTTCATGTAGTTGGTGAACGCGTCAAACGGGCCACTGTAGATTCCGCGGTCAATCCCCACCCCACTGTTCTTGGTGCTCATGAAGCGGAAATTGTTGCTTGCCTGCAGATAGTCCCAGTCCTGGTTGATGCGCGGGTCGTCGACGATGCGCACGCGGTCGGCCACACTGTAGAGCTTGTTGAACGCCTCGCGCTGCATGGGATTTCCCAGCCATGCGCTCACGTCGCGCTCCTCGTCGACCCATGAGAGGGTGTCGGGGACGTCAAGCTCGCCCACACTCTTGAAGGTGTCGCAGACCTCGCTCGGAGTGGCGAACACGATGCCACGCTTCTCAGCCTCGGCGGGCAGCGACTTGAGGAAGTCGAGAATGTTGCTCGACAGCGGCTGGGCGATGCCAAGGGCCGAGAGTTCCATGAAGATGCCAAACACCTGCTCCTCCTTGGGAGTCTGGGCGACGCGCTCCATATAGTTGTCGGCGAAGAGTGGATAGCCATCCCACTCCGTGTTGCTGAAGCGCAGCGAGATGTCGTCGCTCATGGCAACATCGCGCAGAATGAGCTTCAGGTTGGGAGCCATGGCGCAATGGTAGACATAGTGGGGGCTCTTCCATCCCAACACGTGCTTGGCGCCCTCGGTGAGCATTCCCTTGAAGCCGAACTGAGCCACCTGCATGCCAATGTCGTCGCTATAGATGAGTGAGGAGTTGCGCAGCACCTTGGGCTTCTGGCCAAAATACTCCTCTATCTTGTTCATCTGCTTCTTCACGTCGGCAGCGAAGCTCTCCTCGTTGACCAGCGACGAGAGACCGTGGGAATAGGGCTCGGCAAGGAACTCCACACAGCCCGTCTGGTTCAGCTCCTGCAACTTGTCCAGCACCTGGGGCGCGTGGATTTCCAGCTGCTCTATGCCCACACCCGAGAGCGAGAATGCCACCTTGAACTTGTGGCCGCTCTCGTTGATCATCTGCAGCAGCGTGTTGAGCGCAGGCATGTAGGAACGCTCGGCGATGTCGCTGATGGAGCGCTCGTTCACATAGTCGTCGTAATAATAATGGTCGGTACCGATGTCGAAGAAGCGGTAGCGTTTCAGATGGATGATCTGATGTATCTCAAAATATAAGCAAACTGTTTTCATCTTTCTAATAAATAATGGTTTGTGGTTTATCGATTGCAACCTCACGCCTTAGGGGTTCATTTCCAGCCGAGCGTGCGCATATAGAGTTCACGTATCCAGGCGCCCACCTTCTCCCACGTGATTTGGGCCACCTCCTTCTTGCCCTCCTCTGAGAGGTAGTTGAAGAGCGACTCATTGTGGCAGATGCTGTAGATGGCGTCGGCCAAGGCGTGTATGTCCCAATAGTCCACCTTGATGCAATTGGTGAGAATCTCGGCGCAGCCGCTCTGCTTGGATATGATGGTCGGCGTGCCGCACTGCATGGCCTCAAGGGGCGATATGCCAAAGGGCTCGCTCACCGATGGCATGACATACACATCCGAATCCTTCAGGCACTCATACACTTGCTTGCCGCGCATGAAGCCAGGGAAATGGAAACGGTCGGCGATGCCACGCTCGGCGGCCAGATAGATCATCTGGTTCATCATGTCGCCCGAGCCGGCCATGCAGAAGCGGATGTTGCGGGTGCGGTGAAGCACCATATTGGCCGCCTCGACGAAATACTCCGGGCCTTTCTGCATCGTGATTCGCCCCAAGAACGTCACGATCTTCTCCTTGCCCCGATGGTCAGGACGGGGAATGGCCTCGTTCTCCGGACTCAAGGGATAGACGGCATTGTGCACGGTGAACACCTTGCGGGGATCCTGGTGGTACTGGTTGATGACGGTGTTGCGCGTCAGGTCGCTCACGCACATGATGCAGTCGGCATTGTCCATGCCGTCCTTCTCGATGGAGTAGACGGTGGGATTCACCTTGCCGCGCGAACGGTCGTAGTCGGTGGCGTGGACATGGATGCAGAGGGGCTTGCCGCTCACCTGCTTGGCATGGATGCCGGCCGGATAAGTGAGCCAGTCGTGGGCATGGATGATGTCGAACTGCTCCGTGCGGGCCACGACACCGGCGATGATGGAATAGTTGTTGATTTCCTCATGCAGATTCGACGGGTAGCCGCCTGCGAAGTCCATGCAGCCCAGGTCGTTCACGTTCATATAGTTGAAGTCGGCATAGATGTGGTCGCGCAGCTGGTAGTAGCATTGCGGGTCCATCAGATGGCCTATGCGACTCTTCACATAGTCGAAGTTGACATCGCGCCATGCGATGGGTACGCAGTTCATGGCGATGATGCGTGCGAAACTCTTGTCCTCATCGCCCCAAGGCTTGGGCAGACACAAGGTGATGTCTACGTCGCCCTGGGCGTGGAGGCCTTCAGATATGCCGAAATTGGCTGTGGCAAGACCCCCATATACATGTGGAGGGTACTCCCACCCAAACATTAACACTTTCATATATGCGAGTCTGTTTATTTGATTTTGAAGTTGGCCAGCATTTCCGTGGCACGCAATATCTCAGCCACATTCATGGCAAAGGATATGGCGCCGCGCCCATGGAAGGGAGGATTACCGTCGAACACCTCGGGGATGGTGCCCAAGCAGTGGTAGAACATCTCGTCCTCGTAGCCCACCATCTGCCGCTCAAGGAAGCTCAGGCGCGAGCGTTTGTATATCTTCAGGCAGCCCTCCATGTAGAAGCCGCCCAGCCAAGGCCAGGCCGTACCCTGATGGTAGGCGTAGTCGCGCTGGGCCTGCGGGCCTACATACATGGGATTGTAGCCGTCGCTCTTTGGCGAGAGCGAGCGCAGGCCCTTGGGGGTCAGCAGCTCTCGCGTGCAGATGTCGAGAATCTTCTTCTTCTGGTCTTGCGACAGCGGGGAATACTCAAGGGCCACAGGGAATATCATGTTGGGGCGCACGCTCCAGTCGGTATAGTCGCCGTCTACATAATCGAAGAGGTAGCCATACTGGTTGACAAACGTGCTGAGGAAGCTCTGCCCCGAGAGCTGTGCCAAGTCGTTCCAGTGGTCGGCCTCGGCCGTGTGCTTGGCTTCCGTAGCCAGGGCGGCCCCGAAGCGCAGGGCATTGTACCAGAGGGCGTTGAACTCAACGATATAGCCCGTGCGCGGCACCACGGGGTGGCCGTTGGCCGTGGAGTTCATCCATGTCACAGCCTTGTCCCTGCCCTCGGTCTTCAAGAGCCCGTTGGAGTCGAGTTCCAGGTTGGGATGCCCCTGGTCCTCGATGAAGCGCAGGATGTCGGACACCAGCTGGCCGTATTTCTTGGCACATGCCTCGACACTCACATGGAGGGCATACTGCTGGATGCACCATACGGCCCAGAGCAGCACGTCGGGCTGCTCCATCTCGGTGATTCTCACGCTGAGCGGCTTGCCCTGCATAAACTCATAGAGTCCGCGCATGGCAGTCTTCATCACAAGCTCGAAATAATCCTCCTCCTGGATGGAGAGCGTCAGGCCGGGCAAGGAGACGAACTCGTCGCGGGCACGGCACTTGAACCAGGGCCAACCGGCAAGGATATAGCGGTCGTCGTTCTTCTCGTGCACGTGGAACTGGTGGGCGGCGTTGACCAGGCAATGGAAGAATCCATCACGGGGCGTGCGCTCGTCGCACTCCTTCTGGAAAAGTGCTGGCAGCTCCTTGGTATCGCTCTCCGTAGTGGAGGCTGCGAAGACGATGCTCTCCCCCTTCTTGATGGGCATCTCAAAATAGCCCGGCACATAGAGGTCCTCGTTGGAGGCGTAGCCACGCTCCTGCTCCTTGGGGTATTCTATGCCCCGATACCAGTAGGGCTCGAAATGGAAGGTGTTGGCCGCGGAGAACTGCATGTAGAGGTAGGGGTAGCCGGCATACATGCGGGTCATGATGCCATTGTCCACCTCCTGGTACTCGCGGCTCGCGGTGGAGTTCTCATGTGTGAACTGGCGCACGCTCCTGAAGGCCAAGAACGGACGGAAGCGCAGCAGCGTGTCGGAATGGGCGTCGACCAAGGTGTATCGGATGAGGATGCGCTCTTCGTAGTGCTGAAACACGACCTCCTTCTTCAGAATCACACCGCCGACACGATAGAGGGTGGTGGGAACCTTGTCGCAATTAAACTCACGGATGTACTTGTGGCCCTTGGGACTGAAGTTGTTGCCTTGATACTTATGCAAGCCCAGATTGAACGTTGCGCCATGCTGCACTACTGTGGGGTCGAGCGAAGAGAGCAGCACATGGTTCTCATCGTCCAACCCTGGCACCGGCACAACCAACAGACCATGGTATTTGCGGGTGTTGCAGTCGACAATCGTCGAGCAGGAATATGCTCCAGAACGGTTGGTGCGAAGCAACTCCCTTGGCAGCGAGTCTTCGAGATTGGTCATCAGAGCCTTTTC
>SFCY01000094.1 GCA_004558865.1 Bacteroidales bacterium | reverse complement strand
TCGGTCGTGTAGCCCGCTACACTCCCTCTTCAACTTACGTTTTGAATCCCGATATCTTGCAGAATACGACTCGACCTAATTTATAGAACCAGCCTTAAAAAACAACGGCCACCACGCTTTCGCGTAGTGGCCGGATATCATTTCGCTGTGCAGAAGCTGCTTACTCGGGAAGGCTGATAGCCTCGTTCGGGCAAACAGAAGCGCATGTGCCGCACTCTGTGCAGAGGTCGGGGTTGATAGAATACTTCTCACCTTCAGAGATTGCGCCTGCCGGGCACTCATCGATACATGTTCCGCATGCGATGCAGTCGTCACCAATTACGTATGCCATAATGTTTAGAATTTAAGTGTTATTAATAATGTTTTTGTTTCTTCATCTTCAAGGGTTTCCCCTTTTGTTGTTGCAAAGATAATTATTTTTTTTGGTAATAGCTAAAAATGGTGATAATTTTTTCGTTGCGATTTGTTAACCCCACTCTTGTCGGCAACAATATAATCTATTTCCTGACGTTATTAGGGCATGAAGACGAATCTTTTCCTCATCATATTGCTCATCTGCGGCCTCCCGGCCAAGGCCCAGCTCTATACGGGAGAGGTGCAGAACCGCCCCTATACGGACTTGCGGCCGTTCCATTTCGGTGTGCTTGTGGGAACTCATGTCCAGGACTTGGAGCTTCAGAATGCGGGCCCGCAGATTGTCACCGCCGAGGACGGCACGACCAGCGAGACGCTCGTCACCACCGACCAGGACCGCTGGGACGCTGGCTTCAGCGTGGGCGTATTGGGAGAGTTCCGCCTCTCCACTCATTTCCAGTTCCGCGTAGCCCCGACGATGTATTTCGGCTCACGCCATATCACCTTCCACAATATGCGGCAGAACGATGCCGAAGGCAAGCCCATCGAGCAGCGTCAGGACTTGAAGACGGCCTATTTTGCCGTGCCTCTCGACCTCATTTTCGCCGGCCCGCGTGTGAGCAACCACCGTCCCTACATCATGGCTGGCCTCAATCCGATGATCAACCTCAACCCCAAGGATGACGACTATCTCAAGCTCAAGCAATATGACGTGTGTGCTGAGGTGGGAGCCGGCTTCGACTTCTATCTTCCCTATTTCAAGCTGCGCCCCGAGCTGAAGTTTGTCTACAGCCTCACCAACAGCTGCGACGACAAACACGCCGGCAAGCTCCGCGACGCCGCCATGCTGCCCTACGCCAAGTCTGTTGATAAGGCCCATACCAAGATGGTGGTGCTGACGTTCTACTTCGAGTGACGTGTCTTTCGAGCCTGCCAAAAAATCACCCCCAAGTCTTCCCAGTATGGAGAGGACTTGGGGGTGAGGCTTTTTTGTACTTGTTCAAGCGGGCAGCCTATTTCTTCTTGAGTTGCAGGGTGATCTTTCCCACCCACACGGCGTTCTTGCCATTCTGGTCTACGGGAACCATCTGTCCGTCCAGGTTCTTCACATATTCCAAGTGCTTGAAAAGCGAGTGGCTGTGGCCTCCCAACACCAAGTCGATGCCGCGGCTTGCTGCCACCACCTCCTTGTCGTCTACGCCGTCGATGTCCCAGCCCAGATGTGATATGAGAATCACCACGTCGCACTTTTTGTCCTCCTTGAGGAACTTTGCCCATTTGTTGGCGCAGGCTACTGGGTCGAGGTATTTTGTGTTGCCATAATTCTTCGTGAACACCAAGCCTTTCAGTTCGGGGTCGAGGGCGAACACGCCGATTCTCACTCCTTTCCTCTTTAGGACCATGTAGGGCTTTACGATGCCTTCGAGCGGAGTGCCATTGAAGTCGTAGTTGCTGCACAGGATGGGGAAGTTGGCTTCCTTGAACAGCCGCGCCATGTTGTCCATGCCGAAGTCGAACTCGTGGTTGCCTATGGTTGAGCATACGTAGCCCATCTGGTTCATCAGTCCCACCTCCACGTCGCCCTTGAAGAGCGTGTAGTAGGGCGAGCCTTGCGAGAAATCACCGCTGTCGAAGAGCAGCAGGTCGGGGTCTTTCTCCCGCTCCTCCTTCAGCATGGCTATCCGTCGCAGGAATCCCCCGCGCCCGGCAATGGCCGTGTCGCTGAGCGTTGCCCCCAGTGGATAGATGCAGCTGTGGGTGTCGTTGGTGTGTAGGATGGTGAGGGTCTTCGCGCCCTTTGACGGTTGGTTGCCCGTCTGTGCCGACATGTTGGCCGCGAAGGCCATCGTCAGCGCTATTGTGATGATGGAAAAGTATTTTCTCATAGTTTGTCATTTCTTGATTGTGATGCGGCCTTCCACCTTGGCGTCGATGATTTGTCCCTTGGCCTGCTGGCTTAGGAAGTAGTCGCGGATGATGAATCTGGAGTTGTTCTTCGGGTCGTCGTCGGCCACGAGGTTGGTGCCCAGCTTGAAAGCCGTCATTTGGTCGTTGCCCTGCGCCACATAGTCGATGGTGGCGATGCGGTAGTCTCTCTTGGGGTCTATGTCGTGGCCGTTGAGCGAGGCGCCGACGAGCTTGCCGTCGGGAGTGATGACGAGCCTCACGCCGTGGCTCACACCCTCGCCGCCCCTGTGGGCAATCTGCCCGAAGAGCGTCAGCAGGTTTTCCCCGCTTAGTGTGATGAAGCAGATTTTGTTCTCGAACGGAGCCACGTCCACCACGTCGCCATAGGTGATTTCGCCTTTGGCGATGGATGCCCTCACGCCCCCAATGTTGTATATTCCGATGTCGGGTTTCTCGCCGTATTTCTCTCCCGCCCACACCATGATGTCGGCAAGCAGGTTGGAGAGCGGACTCTCTGGCCTGTAAACGGAGAGATAGCGGGCAGCCACCCCAACCACGGGACCCATGATGGAGTCCACTTTCTGTTTGTAGGGTTTCATGTATTCGGCCGCCTTTTGGTCGGGATGGGCATCGTATGCCGAGTCGATGAGAATTTGGCTCCGGCTGACGGAAGCCACCTCGTAGGCGGTGTGGCATGAGGCGAGGCTCATGGCCAGCCCCATGCACAAGATGAATGGATGATGTTTCATATTTCGCGTCGGTTGTATTCTATATAACTAATATCAACAGATTTTGTTGTCGGAGGTCGGAGTCCTCCTCCGCACATTCTTGCACGGCGGGTAAGCCATGCCTCCTGATTGTCTTCTGCAAAGGTAGCAATTTTTCTCTTAACCTCGGGTTGAAAACCGACAAAAAACAATCCGCACGTTAGGCTTCGTCGCTGTTGTGGAGAATCTCTCTCCTGCGTGCGGTGGTGCATGGGCAACAGCCTCATGGTTGGGTTAGCTCGGCACTTTGCTTGTCAAGCCTGCCCATGATAGTCGCAGGATGAAGTCTGCATGCTTTTTCAACCCGTCCATCGAAGAAAACTCACCATGTATTTGGCCAATTACCAAAAAGTTAGTAACTTTGCACCGCTTTTCGGCTTAACCGCTGGTTGACGGACGAGTCGCCATACCATGTTGAGTTGGAACGACAAACAATTTTTAATCAAACAAAAATGGATTTAATTAAAGTTGCTGAGGAAGCATTTGCAACCGGCAAGCAGTATCCTGAGTTCAGAGCAGGTGACACTGTGACTGTCGCTTACAAAATCGTCGAGGGTAACAAGCAGCGTATCCAGCTTTATCGCGGCATTGTTATCAAAATTACGGGTCACGGAGACAAGAAGCGTTTCACCGTGCGCAAGATGTCCGGCACAGTGGGTGTGGAGCGTATCTTCCCCATATCTTCGCCCAACATCGAGAGCATCGAAGTGAACAAGCATGGCAAGGTGCGCCGCGCCAAGCTTTACTATCTGCGCAAGCTCACTGGCAAGAAGGCCCGCATTCAGGAGAAGCGTACCGTTGCTGCCAAAGCCCAATAATTCAGACGGATGTCTTGACAAGGCGAAAAAAGAACTCAGCCGTATCACCGCGGCTGAGTTCTTTTTGTATGGGTCGGGTCTTAGACCATCCACCCTTGCCACTCCATGAGAATGGAGGTGAAGCCCGACGCCCCAAACAAAGGGCGCGCGCGCACCCAGCTGCAGGTAGGGTAGGGCTGGGTGGGGCAGGCCACGGCGCGCTTCCTCCCCCATGCAGAAGGATGATTGCGGATAGTCCTTTTCTTAATGTCCTTAGGTGTCCTTCATTTCTCGCTCTCCTCGTAGTTGAGACTCGCGTCGGCGTCACCGTTGAGGGCGTCCTTTAAGTCTTCCCATGACTGGAATCCCGCCAGCAAGGCCAGTCGGTTGAGTGTCTGCTTGGAGGGCTTCTCCCTGCCACTCAGTATCGACTCTACTCTCTTCATGGAGGAAAAGCTGAAGTGGTGATCGAGTGTCACTTTCTTCATAACATACAACGATAATTAAATCTGGTGCAAAATTACGAAAAACAAATGATATGGCAACGCCAAGTCGCATTATTTTCGTACTTTTGCAATAAGAAACAAATTCCTTCCTAATGAAAGAGATAACATTGAAGTACGGATGCAATCCGAACCAAAAGCCCGCCCGCATCTTTATGGAGAATGGCGAGCTCCCAGTGGAAGTGCTGAACGGCCGTCCCGGCTACATCAACTTTCTCGATGCCCTCAACAGCTGGCAACTCGTGAAGGAGCTCAAGGCCGCCACGGGAATGCCCGCCGCCGCCAGCTTCAAGCATGTGAGTCCCGCGGGGGCTGCCATCGGCCTCAAGTTGGACGAGACGCTGAAGAAGATCTATTTCGTCGACGATGTCGACTTTGAACTTACTCCCTTGGCCTCGGCCTACGCCCGTGCGCGCGGCGCCGACCGCATGTGTTCCTACGGCGACTTCTGCGCCTTGAGTGACACCTGCGACGAGGCCACAGCCCGGCTCATCAAGCGCGAGGTGAGCGACGGCGTTATTGCGCCCGACTATACTCCCGAGGCCCTGCAGATTCTCAAGGCCAAGCGTCGCGGCACCTACAATGTCATCAAGATAGACCCGTCGTATGTGCCTGACCCCGTGGAGCGCAAGCAGGTGTTTGGCGTCACCTTTGAGCAGCGCCGCAACGATGTCGACCTCAGCGACCCCGCTCTCTTCGCCAACATCCCCACGAAGAACAAGAACTTCACCAGCGAGGCCCGCCGCGACCTGATTGTCGCGCTCATCACGCTGAAGTATACCCAGAGCAATTCCGTCTGCTATGTCAAGGACGGCCAGGCCATCGGCATCGGCGCCGGACAGCAGAGCCGAATCCACTGCACGCGCTTGGCCGGCAGCAAGGCCGATGAGTGGTGGCTGCGACAGAGTCCCAAGGTGATGGCTCTTCCCTTCAAGGAGGGCATCCACCGCGCCGACCGCGACAACTGCATCAACGTGTATCTGTCCGAGGAGTGGGAGGACCTCCTGCAGGAGGGAGTCTGGCAGCAGTTCTTCACCCGCAAGCCCGAGCCCATGACGCGTGGGGAGAAAAAGGCTTGGATAGCCAAGAACACGGATGTGGCCTTGGGCTCAGACGCTTTCTTTCCCTTTGGCGACAACATAGAGCGCGCCCACAAGAGCGGTGTGCGCTACATCGCCCAGGCTGGAGGCAGCATACGCGACGACAACGTCATCGACACTTGCGACAAGTATGGCATTGCCATGACGTTCACGGGTGTGAGGCTGTTCCACCATTAAGGTGGGGCTGCTCCCGTGTCTCCAGGCTGTCGGCTTCTTTGCCAGGCAGCTCCCATGGCAATACTGAACATCACACAACAAGACAATGATTATGGACGATTTTGACCAGATTCTCGAAAGCGGCATCGTCTTCAGTGGCGCGCCCAAAGGTGGTCAGCCAGGCGGCGGCAAGGTGAAGACGAAGGCCAAGAAGAAACAATACATCACGGGTGCCCATGGCAGTGGCTCCGCCCGCCAGAAGGCCAAATACCGTGAGCAGCGTGCCAACCGCCGATCGCAGCGGAAAAAGTGAATATAGCCCAATGCATAAAGCATAAATGGCTGCTTTAATCCGCAATCATCCGCTGCAGGGGCCAGGAGACCCACCTCTACCCTTCACTGAGAAGTGAGGGGGTAGGGTGGGTCTCCTGGCCCCTGTGGTTGTGTGATTGCGTTACGACCTCTTAGGGCTGTGAGGACCCTCACAGGATGGATTCTCTCTGTGGTCTGCCCTGTGTGGCGGGGGTACAAAAAAAATTGAGCCGGCCACTGCTCACGCAGTAGTCGGCTCCAGGTAGATATATTTTTGGATTGTCTAATTCTTTATTTCACTGGCTCCACCTCAAGATGCTCCACCACACCCGTGACGGGATTCAGCCGCAGGTGGGTGATTTGCTTCTTGGAGAAGAGTTCAGTGCTCAACCCGTATACGTCGCCAAACTGCGCCGCATACAATTCCTTGGTGCAGATGGGCTGTTGCGCGGGAAGTCCCAACGAGACCCTGATTTTGGCGGGGACGGCAATGAAGAGTGCGGGTTCCTCCTTTTTCTTGTCCGACGGGGGCAGCTCGGGCATAGCCACATCATTGAGCTGCTCCACATTAATATAATAAGGAGAGCCGCCCAGGTCGTCGGCATCGAGCATTCCCAATCGTTTTGAGAATCTGAAGGCGATGAGTTTGGGCGTGTCCTTCTTGGGGATGAACGCCACTTCCGTCTCCGTGGTGTCCGTAGTCGTCGTACCGCGGAAGAGTTGCAGCAGAGCCGTCTCCTGCTGGTCGAGTCCGTTGAGCATCAGTCTCAGCTGTTCGCCGTCCTTGGGCATCTGGTCGCTCTCGCCCCGGCTGATTTGGTTGCGCGCGTCGCGTATGTCGAATATCTCTTGGGCCACCAGCTCAGCCAGTTTGCTGTTTGAGCCCGCGGCCAGCATGTCGGCCGTCATGAAGTTGTCCGGGTTCAACGGCTGCGCCTGTCGCGCGGGCTTGAAGTGGGCGGGCAGGGAGGCCTTGGCCCCTTTGTCGTTGACCGCCATCAGCACTCCGTTCTCGTCGCAGTCGATGGTGAAGATGCTCTTCTTGCGGTCCAGGTTGACCTCGTAGCGTCGCGCCGTGTCGGGCAGAGCCTCGGCATACATCGTCGCGCCGCAGATGCGGTAGCTGTCCTGCCGCTCCATGCCGCAGGGTTGGCGCAGGAACTGCTGCCCGTACACGGCCAGCCGTCCGGGTTGGAAGGTGGTGTGCTCCACGAGCAGCCTCACTTTCACGGTGGTCTGCGGCAGATAGTAGGCCAGTCCCTCCACGGGCTGTTGCGCCCAGCTCAGGCCGGCTGCCATGGCCGCGAGGCCGAGGGTGATGATTCGTCTGAACATATTGGGTTATTCTTTTAGTCGTTGAAAAGCCATGGGCAGGCAGCGCACGATGTCGCTGGCGATAAGGCTCTCCTTGCCCACCGTCTTGGCCGCGATGTCGCCCGCCAGTCCGTGGAGGTACATGCCCAAGAGGCAGGCCTCCTTGCGGTTGTAGCCACGGGCGAGCAGCCCTGTGATGATTCCCGTCAGCACGTCGCCGGCCCCGGCTGTTGCCATTCCGCTGTTGCCCGTCGTGTTGAAGACGACGTGTCGGTCGGGACAGCAGAGCGCGCTGTAGTGGCCTTTGAGGATGATGTATCCCTGTAGCCTCTCGGCCATGTCGATGGCCCTGGCCAGCCGGTCGAAGTCGCTGTTGGGCGTCGCGCCCGCCAGTCGGTCAAACTCCTTGGGGTGGGGCGTGAGGATGATGCCCTGTGGCAGCTGTTGTGTCCAGGCCCTGTGGTTGGCTATGATGTTGATGGCGTCGGCGTCGGCCACGATGGGGCATGAGGCTCTCCTGAGCTGTGATATGAGAGCTATGGAAGTCTGTTCCCTGATTCCCAGTCCCGGGCCGATGGCCATGGCGTCAAACTCGTCGGTGTCGATGGCCTCCGAGAAGTAGGCGTCCTCCGCGTCGAGCAACATCACCGCCTCTGGCACGCAGGTTTGCATGATGACGTTGTTGAGTTGGGGAGTGGCCACGGCCACCTTTCCCACTCCGCTCCTCAGGCAGGCCTTGGTGGCCAGCACGGCGGCTCCCGCCATGCCGTATTGCCCGGCCACGATGAGTGCATAGCCCATCATGCCCTTGTGGGCGAAGTCGCCGCGCGGGCGCAGCATCCGTCGCATGTCGTTCTCCTCGGTGGTGGCGAACTGCGTGTCGGTGGAGTCGATGTAGTCTTGCGAGAGTCTGATGTCGAGCACGCGCACCTCGCCCAAGAATGGCTGGCAGTCGGCAAGCATCATGGCGAGCTTCCGCTGTTGCAGGGTCAGTGTCAGGTCGGCCTGCACGATGTTGGTCCAGATGTTGTTGGTGTTGTCCTCCGTCATCAGTCCCGAGGGTATGTCGAGGCTCACCACCTTTGAGGGGCTTTGGTTGATGTATTTCACCAGCGAGGCAAAGCCTCCGGCCAACGGCTTGTTGAGCCCCGAGCCGAAGAGTCCGTCCACCACGAGCGTGCGCGCTGTCAGCTCTGGCAGGTCGAAGTTGACGGTCACCTCGGTGAATTGGTGCAGGCAGTTGGCCTCCAAGAGCCGTTTCTTGTTGATCTCGCAGTTGTCGGAGAGTTTGTTGTGTATATTGAACAGGTACACGTCTACGGTGTAGTCGGCCTTGCCCAGGAGCCTTGCCACGGCCAGTGCGTCGCCTCCGTTGTTTCCGGGCCCGGCGAAGACTGCCACGGGAGTCTGACTGTTCCATCGCTCCGTGATGACGTGGGCCATAACCTTTGCCGCGCGCTCCATGAGGTCGATGCTCTGTATGGGCTCGTGCTCGATGGTGTAGCTGTCCAATTCGTGAATTTGTGTACTCGTAAAAATCTTCATAATGCAAAAATACAAAATATGCCGCAAATAAGACAACAAGACTGCAAATATTTCTGCAAAGAGTTTGATTTCCTGTTTTCTGGCACAGCGGATATTTTCCGTGGAATCATGGTAAGTTTATATGTAAAGGGGAAGGAAAATAGTTACTATGTTTGCAACCGCGAACCGACCG